>PBCE01000001.1 GCA_002716845.1 Flavobacteriaceae bacterium
ACGGATAGAACAAGAGTTTCCTAAACTTTAGATACAGGTTCGATTCCTGTCGGAGCTACAAACCAAAGAATTCAGAAATAAATGCAGTTTGCCTTTTAATCCTTCTGTTTAATATTAAATTTGGATTTTATTTATGCTTACACCTGAAGAAAAAAAATTCCTTAAGGAAAATGGATATGTAAACTTAGGAGTGCTCCTTAGTGATTCGGAGTTGGAGCTGGTAAATGCACGAATGGAGGCTTTAAAAGAAATAGAAGGTGAGAATGCCGGTCAAGAATTGGTGGCCTCAAAATACATAAGGCATCCCAAAGAGGAAGGTGCTGATCGATTGGCCGATTTGGTCAACAAAGGAGAAGTATTTGATGTCTTCTACACCCATCCCAAAGTATTAGCTGGGGTTGCCTCTGTTTTGGGCACTGCCTTTAAATTGTCTTCCCTCAACTATCGTGCAGCAAAACCTGGCATGGGGCATCAGAAACTCCATGTGGACTGGGGGAACTCAGTGGTAAACAACAACTATAAGGTCTGTAACAGCATTTGGATTTTAGATAAATTCACACAGGAAAACGGATCCACTCGGATTGTGCCAAAATCACATAAATTCAATCTCATACCCGATCAAGCACTCGAAGACCCTTTTGCTGAGCATCCTGACGAAATCCGAATCACAGGTCCAGCGGGATCGGTATTTATTTTTAATTCCCATGTTTGGCACGGTGGAACCACCAACTATACTCAAGCAGACCGCAGAAGTATCCACAGTTATTTTTGTACTAGAGAACAGCCCCAGCAAATCAACCAAGCACAATACATTACCAAAAAAACTGCCCAAAGAATTGGAAAAAAGGGGAGGTATATTTTAGACGTATGACACCATGATAAACATACATATTGTACTCCACAAACCTGGAAAATTTAAATACAAAGAAAACGACATTGATTTAAAATTATCGGAGGGCGAGGCCCTGATACAATTAAAAAAAATTGGTGTTTGCGGTACTGATTATCACGCATTCAAAGGCAACCAACCTTTTTTTTCTTACCCCAGGGTGCTCGGTCATGAGTTGGGTGCCGAAATCATCCAATTGCATTCCGCAACTGAATCCCATAAAATCGGGGATCGTGTTGCTGTAGAGCCCTATCTTAACTGCGGTAAATGTCAGCCGTGTAGAAATGATAAAAGTAATTGTTGTGAACAATTAAAAGTCCTTGGTGTTCATGTAGATGGGGGCATGGCTAGCTTCCTCAAGGTGCCCGTAAATAAATTACACCGTTCCTCAGTGCTGAGTTACGAGCATTTGGCTACCATTGAATTTTTGGGGATTGGCGCCCATGCTGTTGAAAGAGCCGAAATTAAAAAAGGGGGTACCGCCCTAGTGATAGGAGCGGGTCCCATTGGACTCTCCGTGGTGCAATTTGCCAAGCTAAAAGGGATCAAAGTAATAGTCATGGATTTTAATAAAAATCGCCTAAAATTTGCCGAATCTCAGCTAGAAGCGCATCATACTATTTGTCCCGACCAGGATTTTTCTGCAGATAATCTCAGGGAGATTTTGAATGGAGACCTCCCTGATGTAGTTTTCGATGCTACTGGCAATAAAGCCTCAATGGAAAACGCCTTTAATTTTGTATGCTCTGGAGGTAAACTGATTTATGTGGGGTTATTTATCGGTTATGTTCAGTTTCACGATCCACTGTTTCATAAAAATGAAATAACGCTGATGGCGACAAGAAATGCCCTGCCATCCGAATTTCAAAAAATAATTTCTTTGATGGAGCAAAATAAAATCGATATCAACCAATGGATCACCCACAGATGTAATTTTAAAGAATTCCCGAGTACCATTGAGAAATGGATTGATCCAAACCAAATGGTAATAAAGGGAATGATTTCCATTTAACCCTTTAGAATAGTTATATCATGAGCGCTATTAAAACCATTCGTATTTCTCCCCAAGAAATGAAATCAACCTTCATTGAAAAATTAATGGTCTTCGATTTTTCAGCAGAAGATGCTGAAAAATGTGCCACTATATTCACCGAAAACAGCTTGGACGGTGTCTACTCCCATGGAGTGAATAGATTTCTAAGGTTCGTTGATTACTTAAAAAGAGATTTGGTGCTTCCTAAAAAAAAACCCCAGCTTAAAAAACAAATGGGCGTGATAGAGCAATGGGATGGGGCTATGGGGGCAGGCCCTCTAAATGCTTTTTTTGCAACAAACAGATCCCTGGAACTGGCCAAAGAAAATGGTATGGGCTGCATCGCGCTCTCTAACACCAACCACTGGATGCGCGGGGGGTACTATGGCTGGCAAGCTGCCAAAAAAGGATACTTCTACATTGGGTGGTCCAACACCACCGCCATCATGCCTGCCTGGGGGGCCCAAGATTCTAAACTGGGGAACAATCCATTGGTTGTGGGTATTCCTTACAGAAAGGAAGCAATAGTTTTGGACATGTCCATGTCTCAATTTTCGTATGGTGCCATGGAATTGGCCTCCTTAAAAAATCAAAAATTACCCGTCACAGGAGGCTATGATTCTGATGGTAATCTAACGGATGATCCCGACGCCATCCTTCAATCTCTAAGAACACTGCCCGTTGGATTTTGGAAAGGTTCAGGTCTTTCTTTTGTGTTGGATGTTATGGCCGCCATTTTATCGGATGGATTGGCAGTTCACCAAGTTGCTCAAAAAGAAGAAGAAATATCTTGTTCCCAAGTTTTTATAACAATCAACCCCAAAAAGTTGGCCGGCTACGATCAAAAGGATACTGTAATTGATAAGATTGTTAAAGATCTAAAATCCTCTATGCCAATGGACGAAATGTCCAAAATGAGATATCCAGGGGAGCGCGCAGTAGAATCCAGAAAAGAGAATAAAGAAAAAGGGATTCCTGTTTTGGCTCCTGTTTGGAATGATATTACCAATATATAAGGGAAAGCTAAGGGCATTATCACGCATGACATCTTTATTTGTCGAGTATTCGTCAATTCTCATATTTTAATTTTTTTATAACATAATTGATGAAAAAAAATTACATTATATAATTATAATTAAATAAAGGTTCAGAGTACGGAATTGAATGGATTTAATTTTTAGAAAGGATCCATCACTGGATGGGATAATACATTGACGATCTCAAAAAAATAACACTCATTTAAACGCACTTCTTCCCCAAAATAATTACAGGATTTTGACTCGAGTAAACCCAAAGATACTATGGATCCAAATTTTAAAAATCTACTTCAGTTTAGTTTGATTTATTTAAATTTTAAAAAGACAATAATGCCTTACTGGAATGAAATAAAGATGTAGAAAACTACTTGGTTTAATAAACGCAAATCACACTTTTGTTTCTCTAGATTAAAAGTAAATTTATTTAAATGTAAGGACAAAAACCATCGATCATTATTTCCTAAAATAACAATAAAAGTTTTTTTACTGCTCATACCATAAAAATCATTACTCTATGAAAATGTCTTTTAACGCTTTGTTTTACTTCTATTTGTTGATATGTTTATTAAATGACTTAAAATGCCAAACGTCTCCTGAAGATATAAAATTCACACGTCAAGGGGTGCAAAGAATGATCTTTGACGAAAAACAGTCGATAACGATGGCCCAATTAGATCCCAAATCCATTATTGGAATGGCTACAATGCACCCCCAAAAACATTACTTGACGGAACAGGCCATAATCGAGGTCGTTCAGGATAAATTAACTGTTAAATCCCATGGCGAAAGCAAAACAAATGTTTGGTTTGGGGGTTTTAATCCTTTTGTGAGTTATACCATCGACTTGGCATCGAGTATCGGGCGGGGAGCAATTGGCTATGAATTTTCAGATTCTGAAAGAAATGAGAGGGTTATAGTCAAAATATTATTTAAAAATAATTTGATAGAGGGGGTTCAATTTGATCTGATCAAAAAGGATATTCCAGTCATTCAAGAAAAAATTGGATTAAGCTTAAACGATCAGCAAAGCATTAAAGGAAAAATTATACTCCAAATGTTGGGGGGTGGATTTACACTTTTTCACCAAAACAAAGGAATTCCTATGGTTATCGGTCAGTTTGATTTCAATAAGCACATCGATTTACGGAAAAAAAAGTACCTCCATTCATTCCAGTCCCACCTCTATGTGGCCTTAGATCAAGGAGCGGTTCATGTCAATGACATCAATATGGCCGTCAATACCGGAATTGGGATGGCCGATATCAGAGCCATTACGTTCGAGGATGGAACTCCATTTTTAGAAAACGGCAGATTGTGGTACACCCTCTCCATCAGAGGCCGAGCCTTACCTCATCACATTCAGGGAGTATTTAGTTTAAACCCAACTGTTTTTGATCTGAAGTTGGAGGGAATTATTGTTTTCGACAGAGGTGATGGATTACTTAGGAATGAAATTGCCTCCCACCTGTTCTTCGATCGAAATGAAAAACTCTGGCGAGGGTTAACCACAGGATTCAGTGCTTTTGCCAATCCCATAAAAGAAAAGAAACAGCTTTTGGCCATAGAGAGTAAAACAGACCCAAGATTTGGTTTTTCTGTGATGAAAGCCACCCCTTTTCTAATGGTAGGGGATATAGAAGATCCCCATTTGTTATTTGATCGCTCGGCTAATAAATGGAGAATGATTACCTGCGAAAACATAAATGGCTATAAAGCAGTGGTTTTAGAATCTGACCACTGGAACAAAGCGTTTAAGAGGATTGGAGGTCCTGTAGCTCATAATTCAACAGGGACATCGATTCAAAAAATTGGGGGTAAGCGGTATTGCTTTTCTGGTAGTTCGGCACGAAAAATATTTATTTACAGCTACCCTGATTTAAAGGAGTTGGGTACTTTAAATATGGATTTACCCCCTTGGGACAAAACTTCAGGGACTCGGGTTTGGCCCAATATTGTTCAGCTGCCCGAAGGCTATCCGATGAGGTATGTCGCATTGATGATGGACCGATACCAATATCCTTATCTGGTTGGAAAACATTGGTCCTATGGTGCCGTATACTTATATCATGGCCATAATTAACGCTTTTGTGGGAGATTAAAAATCCTAATACTCCAAATGATTTGCGCCATAATTAACTTCCCCCAAAATTAATTCAGGTAGGCCATTTGAAAATTGAAGCGCACCTAGTGTTTTTATCTTCCCACGATCTTTACCCAAAAGATCATACCTCATTAAATCTGTTTTATCTGTTTCGAGACGCTTCATGGCTGGAGTATTCTCAGTGGGAGAAAACAGCCCATTATCGGAAAGTTTAAACTGAGGGTTTTCATTTCTAATCCCAGAAATCTCAGTATTTGACCTCCCAAAACTAAGATTGTTGCGCCACTCCCATGCAATGGGAAGGTCTCCTTTAACATATTCAATAAAGGTATTACCCCGACCTCCTCGATTAAAGAAAAAAACATTTCCCTCTACAATACAGTTCATAGGTGGGGTGCCGTTGGGGTGTTTGGAATGATTAATTCCAATTTGAAGGGTGTTACCGCAATTGATAAAAGTATTAAAAAGGAGCTGCACATCGGAGACCCTAATGTACAAATCGTCGGGGGTACCATCCATCATTCCAACCCCAAAAGCACCTAGATCCTGAAAATAATTATTAATCACCAAATGTCCAGAACCTTGTATCCGAATGCCACCACTTTTGGGTTCATCGGTTCCAAAAAAAATATTTTCAGAAACAATATTATTATCTCCATGTCTTAAGACCAGAGAGCCTTTGCAGTTTTCAAAAACATTTTTTCTGATAAAATTACCGTTTGATTTAATTGAAATGATCTCAGCCTCCCCATTGGCGCGTTCAAAAAAGTTGTTCTCAATAACAGTATTGGAGGCTCCTAGTGGAGGGTCAAATGGATTATTGTGGGTAATCAGTTGAAGGGTCTCAAAACCGTTTCCACTGCCCTCAGGAATATTCTTAAACAAGTTGTGATGAATGTGATGCCTCTCGTTTTTGTTGTACACCACAATTTGAAGTAATTGACATCCTTCGGGATATTTTGAATTATACGTTTTGTTTTGAAAAGTGTTGTGCGCAATTTCTATTGCGGAACTGCCCACTTGTACCCTTAACCATTTTTTACTTTTAGAATCGTTCCAAAGACAATGGGATACTTTAATAGAACTCCCCAACAATTCCAAACTCCCGTTGGCTTGAAAAGCCAATCCCTCTAGGTGGATGAAATTTCCTTTTATTTCAATTTTAGAATAAATTTTTGCCTTTGCCCAAGCCATCGATTTAAGGGTAATTGGGGCACCGTTTTTTCCGTTGACTTTTTCCAGCAACATAGTTTCTTCATAGTTGCCATCCTGTAAAAGAATAACATCCCCTGGTTTCGCTTTTTTATATGCAACAATCAATTCTTGTGAATTGCTTACATTAACATTTTGACAGATCCCAAGGCAAGGAAGTAAAAGAAAAGAGAATAAAAACTTTTTCATGAATTTATTATTTAATAGATAAATAGATGACATTTGCCATACTGAGAAGCAATTTAAATGGAATAATAAGAATATAAAAAATCATGATTGGAAACTTTTTAATTAGGCGAAGCACTTGACTTAATTACTAATTTTTAACTTGTAATGCGATTATTTAATCTTAAAAAGATCCCTTGAGAAAAATATTTACCGACTTGTACCGCTTCATTTTCCTTATTGGCTTTTATTTTGTAGCCCAATCACAATCATTGGAAATGCTTTCCTCTCCTATTGTTTTCCAAGGGGACGAAATAAAAGCTTATCGTGATCCAGCCGTTTTGTATCACCAAGGAGACTTCCATCTATTTTTTACAATAGTGAAAACAGAAAGCGAAAAAATATTTTCCTATACCGGTTACAGTCAATCTGATGATTTAATTCATTGGTCGGAAGAGCGCATTCTTACTCCTAAAGATCAATCTTTAAATTTTTCCAGCCCGGGAAATATTATTTTTTTCCAAGGGGAATGGATTTTATGTTTACAGACCTATCCAAGGCCGAATCACACCATAGACCAAGAGGTCCGTTATGGCAATCGCAATGCCCGCTTGTACACCATGCGCAGTAAAGATCTTAAAAACTGGAGCCCTCCCGCATTGCTGAATGTAAAGGGCAACGATATCCCAGAAGCCGCTATGGGTAGGATGATAGACCCCTATTTGATAGAGGACAAAGAGGAAACCGGTAAGTGGTGGTGCTTTTACAAACAAAATGGGGTGAGCATGTCTTACAGTTATAACCTCATAGATTGGACTTTTTTTGGCAGTACACGGTCAGGAGAAAATGTTTGTGTTTTAGAGGAAAATGGAGAATACGTCATGTTTCATTCACCCTCCAATGGAATTGGCATCAAACGCTCAAAAGATCTAGCTGAGTGGAACGATTGGGGAGACTTGATTACCCTAAATCAAAAACAATGGGGGTGGGCTAAAGGTAGGATTTCTGCTGGAACAGTGGTTGACCTTCGGGCGGACAAAAAATGGGGGAAATACCTGATGTTTTTTCACGGTTCAGGACCCAAGACAGAGAGCGAAGGGGATTTTGACAAAAATGCTTCTTTAGGCATCGCATGGAGCGATGACTTGGTCCATTGGCAATGGCCTAGAAATTAATACACCATTTTTTATTCGACCGTTTGGAAAACAGTCAATGGATCCCAGCTGCGCCCAGAAAAATAGTGGCTATAATTTACTTGAGGGGTTCCTGGACGGGTTCTCCCCTTTTTAATTGCATTGGAAAATAGGCGGATTAATTCCTCCTCAATCTTTGGTTTTTTCCCGTAGAGGTTATTGCTTTCCTCAGGATCCAATTTAAGGTCATACAACTGAAACCTTGGCAGCCCTTCAAGGCTATCTCTTCCCGGTCGGGGAGCACTCCAACCTCCTGAGCCAGGACAAAAAATAAATTTATACTCTTCCTTTCTGATGGCAAAACTACCATTGATAGAATGGTGTATGGTAAAAGTTCGAGCATACTCGATTTTCTGCTGATTTGTAAAAAGAGGAACCATAGAGAAGCTGTCTTCACCTTCATTTTCCAAAAGGGGTTGACCTAATAAATCTGCACAGGTAGCCAGTAAATCGCTTGTACAAACAGTGCTATGATTGACGCCCCCAGCTTTTATTTTTTTTGGCCATTTTATAATGTATGGAACACGGTGACCTCCCTCATAGATGTCTGCTTTGTGACCCCTAAAAACCCCACTTGGGTCATGTCCTTTTTCGGCAAGTACATCGAATTTAGCTTGAGGGGAACAACCGTTATCACTTGTAAAAATTACTATTGTATTTTCAGCTAATTTCAATTCATTTAAAAGCGCATTAATTCTCCCAACCCGATAGTCGATCTGCATAACGAAATCTGCATAAGGATTTAGACCACTTTTACCTTTCCACTCCCCAGTTGGCAGTATAGGAGTGTGGGGCGAAGGAAGGGGCAGGTAAAGAAAGAAAGATTTTTCTTGTTTACTCACACGAGTAATAAATGCCTCAGCCTTATCAAAAAAATGCGGGGTTACTTTTTCGTGATCAAAATCAGCTGCTGTAGGACCCGACCGCCACCAGTGGTAATCTCCTTCTCTCACAGTAACTTTTTCCACTGGGGCAGTGATCTCCCCATTTTCAACGTACACATAAGGTGGCATGTCCAGGGAGCCACAATGCCCGTAGGCATAATCAAATCCTATATCATTTGGACCGTGTGATATGTTTTTTGTAAAATCTATTTTCTCAAAAATATCATCGTTTTTTATGTTGGAATTTATAAAGCTGGAATCCTTAAAGGCCCAGTTCCAACCCAAATGCCATTTGCCTATAAAAGCAGTTTTGTAACCCTTAGATTTTAAAAATGAGGCAACAGTTGTTCTATCTTTGGGAATAAGCGCAATGGAGGTTCCACTTAAAACCCCTTTTTTAAGGGGGGTGCGCCAATTATATCTTCCTGTTAGAATTCCATATCGCGTTGGGGTACATACAGAAGATGTTGTGTGGGCATCGGTAAAAACCATTCCTTGATGAGCCATTAAATCCAGATTAGGTGTTTTTATTTTAGCCATTGGGTTAAAAGCACCTATATCTCCATAGCCCAGGTCATCAGCTAAAATATAAATGATATTTGGCGGCTTCTCTGTTGAATCTTCATGATATGAAAAAAGGAAAAGAATTGAAAATATAACAATAGGATAGAAGGCCTTTTTCATATGTTTTTTAATTAAATTTATCAAATATAAAACTATGAAAATGGAAAGCAAATGGGACACCATTGAGGGAAAATTGATCAAATCCTTTGAGTTTAAAGATTTTAATACAGCACTTAAATTCATCAATCAGGTAGGTGCAGCAGCAGAGGCAATAAATCACCACCCTAAAATCACCAACGTTTACAACAAAGTGAATTTTGAACTTTGGACCCACGATCAGAATTCTATTAGTGCCTTGGATCACCAATTATCCAATGAAATAGATCAGATATTTGAAAATTTATAAAACTCAATTATTGGTATTTTTTGATGTTTTTGATCATTTTTAGTAATTTTTTACGCTTTTTGAGTAAAAATTATACTTTTTTAAAAAAAAAGAGTCTTTCTTTTTTTATAAATTAAGGGAAAAAAGCCCCTTGGTCGTATTGGTTTAAAAATATATATTTATATTGCTTATTTGCAAAATAAAACCGACTGTGAATGCAATCGCCAATAGCATCAAAAAAATTGGTGTTGCTTAAACAACACTGTAAATAAATTTAAATCACACTCATGAAAAAAATATTCTCACTGTTAGTATTATTAGGTTGTATGAACTTATTTGGACAGCAAGAAATTTATGAACTAAAGGTTTATGAATTATTCCAGTCCTCAGACTTCAAAAATTTTAATGTGTATTTCAAAGATCATTACATCCCCGCGCTTAATGATAAAGGGATACAAAATATAGGGGTGTTTAGTGAGGTATCCCAAGATTTACCGAGAAAAATTTACGTCTTTGTTCCCTATTCGAGCCTAGAGGAATATCAAAAATTAAAGCCGGTGTTATCCAGTGATGCTGAGCTTCAGCAGGCCTCCTCTGCGCTAAATCCATTAGATAAACCTATGTTTAACCGATATCAAACCTCGCTTTATATCGCTTTCGATGGTATGCCCAAAATGATAATGCCAGACGATAAAAATCGTTTTTATGAATTGCGAACCTATGAAAGTCATTCTGAAGATGCCTACCGCAGAAAAGTCAAAATGTTCAATGAGGGCGAATTGGACTTGTTTGCCGAGTTGGATTTTGGATCTGTTTTTTTTGGTGATAAAATTACTGGCGATAGGATGCCCTGCCTGACCTATATGCTTTCGTTTGAAAGTTTAGAGGAACGTAACGAAAATTGGGATAAATTTTTTGTACATCCCACCTGGACAAAATTGAAAAACGACCCCGCTTACAAAAACAGCTGTTGTTCTTCTATTACCCGTGCTTTCTTGACACCCATGCCATATTCTCAGCTATAAACCATGCGGTTGATATTTTTATTTGTTTTACTGCTGCTCAATTCAGCATGTGATTCAAATGATACTTCCCTCCCCAATATTGTATGGCTGATCACCGAGGACACCGCTGCGCAACACATTAATTTATATTCACCCGGTGGTGCCACAATGCCAAATTTGGAGAAGCTGGCGCAAGAAGGAGTTATTTTTAATCATGCTTTTTCAAATGCCCCGGTATGCTCTGTTGCAAGAAGCACAATGATAACGGGCTGTTATGCCCCAAGAATCTTTACCCAATACCACCGAAAAACCCTACGGGTTCCTTTACCTAAGGGGGTTATGCCCTTTCCTTATTACTTAAAAGAAATAGGCTACTATACCACGAACAATAGCAAAGAAGACTACAATTTAATTTTACCAAAAGGTGTATGGGATGAGTCATCAACAAAGGCAAGCTATAAAAACAGAAAAACCGGTCAGCCTTTTTTTCACATACAAAATTATACTGTATCGCATGAACAGCATTTACATTTCAATCAATCAACCATTGATGATTTTAAAAAAGAGGACCTGAAACACATAGAGGTATTTCCATATCACCCAGATACCAAAACCTTTCGATATACCTATTATCATTTTCATATGAGACTGGCAATGGCCGATAAACAAATGGGAAAATTTATTCAGGACCTGAAGGATCAAGGACTGATGGAGAATACCATAATTTTCTATTTCGGGGATCATGGAGGCTTGCTTCCAAGAAGTAAAGGATATGCTTATGAAAGCGGATTAAAGGTTCCCTTGGTAGTGTATTATCCTCCCAAATGGGAATATTTGTTTCACGACAAAAAGGGCTCCAGATCAAACACTTTTTTTGAATTCATAGATTTTGCCCCTACCGTACTTTCTTTAGCTGGGATTGCCCCTCCAGAGCCTATGGATGGGACCCCTGTTTTTGGAAAACATGCCCAACCCCTGAAAGTAAAAAATAAAAATACTGCACTGGGCCATGCCGATCGATTCGATGAAAAATACGATATGGTCCGTACCTTGAGGGTAGGGAAATACAAATACATAAGAAACTATCAGCCTTTTAACACCGACGCCCTATTTAATTTTTATCGATACAAAATGTTGGCTTTCCAGGAGTGGGACGCACTGTACTTGGAGGGAAAACTCAATCCTGAACAACAACATTACTTCAAACAAAAAAAACCAGAAGCGCTCTATAATATAGAAGAAGACCCCCATGAAATTAACGACCTGTCGCAGGAGGTTTGTCATCAAGAGGTTTTAAAAAGTATAAGAAAACAGCTTCAGAACAAGCTACTGGATCTTTCTGATTTGAGTTTTTATCCTGAACCGTTTTTGTTGGAAAATGCTCTTCAAAACCCGGTTGCGTTTGGTCAAAAACATCAGTCAGAAATTGAAGGATTAATGGCAATCGCAGATCTTTCTTTAACTCCATTTGATCTGGTAAGCGAAGAAGTTTTGGGTGCGCTTAAAGATCAAAACCCATGGAAACGCTATTGGGCTTTAATCGTTTGCACATCTTTTGGTGAAAAAGCAAAGTCTTTGATCCCAAAAATTAAAAATATACTTGAAAAAGACACAGAAAACCTGGTCCGAATCAGGGCAATAGAATTTTTGGCCTTAAACGGAATTGATTTTGATAAGAGCATCATTCAGGAAATAATGAAAAATGCGGTTTCGGAGACCGAGACAAATTTGATGCTCAACAGCCTAGCGCTGATTGTAAGGTCGAGACCAAACTTTAAAATAAACCTGACAAAAGATATTTTTCCCGCAGAATGGACCCGAAACCCCAAGGATCTGGTCAGTAGAAGAATGGAGTATTTATTAGACAATCTTTAATTTAATGGAAACAGAAGCAAACGAAAAGGGTACCCCAAGAATTTATAGAAAAGCCAAAGGGCAAATTTTTGTAGAAGGTTATGTGAATTTGAACGACATGGAGGGAATCCCCATCAAACACCGCAATAAATTTACCCTTTGCGGGTGTGCCAAATGTTAAGACATGCCGTTTTGTGAAGGATCACGCAAATTTTAGAATTCCCTTTTTCCAAATTCACTATCGATGAATTTGGCCCTGCTCTTTCGATTATTAAGATTAAAACTTAAGCTCAGGAGCACCACATCTACTTCATAGACATAATTCGTTGTGGTGTAAAAGGCATCCTTTCGATAAGTTGTTATTCTTTGCTCATTGGTATTCATCAGACCCATATCTATATTTTTCCACTGCAGCGTAGCCGTTAATTGGTCGTTCCAAAAACGATGGGTTAAGGTCAAGTTGGGGGAATAGAATTCAGAATCTTCCCCTTGAGCGGTTAACCGCCTGGAAACATAGTTTAAATTAAACTGGGCAAAAACACGATTAGAGAAACGATAAGTGCTGTTAATATTTAGGTTGTAAACATAACCCGAGGTGTCTATTGGCAAATCATCAAAGGATCCCTTTAATTTAAAATAATAAGTATTCATGAAACTAAAAATTTTGAATTTTTTCCCAAAGGCATATTCTGCACTAAACTCTCTTCCCAAAACCTGAGCTTTTCCAACATTAGAATATATACGATTCAAAATGGTATCGTTGTACACCGTATTCACTCGATTGATCAAATGGCGGGTATTTCTGTAGTATAGAGACGAATTGAGTTGGTTCCCTTTTTTGGTTTTATAGCTGACCCCAAATTCTACTTGGTCTGTCAACTCAGGATGGAGCTGGGGATCCCCTTGCTCTAAGGTTTCAGAGTGCTCCCGTTCGGGGAAAGGATTCATTTTAAAAGTCGTAGTTCGATCAATTCTCTTGCTGTACGAAAGCCCAAAGAAGATGTTTTCCTTCCACTGATAATTGATGCTGGCCGAAGGGAAAAGTTTCTTGAAATTCAATGAATATTTTTCATTAACCTTACCTGTTTTGTCTTTTAAATACAAGTCGCGATCCATACTTTCCAAACGAATACCCCCGGTGTAATTCCATTTTTTAAAGCGCCTCTGAAACTGAAAATAAGCGGCATGAATGGACCGTTCGAGGTTTACTTCACTCGAAAACTCGGGAACCAACTCAAACCGCTGCGTTGTGTTATTTTTTCTCTCGTAAACAAAATCTCCCTTATGGTCGAGATTTCGGAATTGATACCCCATTTTTAGAGTACCCAGCCTGAGGGGTTTAAACTCATAATCGATATTGAAACGGACTCCGTCAAGAGGGTTGTCATTGGTGTTAAACTCATCCTGATAAACCACCGAATGGTCTGGATACCCCAAGTTCCGATTGGTAGTGGGACCTCCCAAAAGGGTGTACTCATATAAAAAAGAGGTGCTGAGTTTTGCTTCATTTGTAAAAAGATGATTGTAGTCAATACTCCCCAAGGCAAAATCACTTTTCCTGATCCTCAGGTTTTCATTGTAATACTGAAATTGGTAATCAATCTCATCTGTAATAGCGTAGTTATTATAATAAAAGATATCTGCTGTTCTCTCTTTTGTCCTTTTACCGGCATAAAATGCAACTGAAAATTCATCCCTATCGGAGATTTTATAATCGGCGGTTAGTCTTCCGGAAAAATTAACTTCATCAAAACTCCGTTCCCCATCCGAGGGAAAGCGGGTGTATTTATTACCTATTTGTGTGTAGACATCTCCCTCTCTGCGTCCAGAAATATCATTTCTTTGAAAATTAAAACCAGAGGAAACATTCAGGCGCGCGCTCACAGTATTATAAGTAAGGTCGGCTCCGAATCGTTGAACCGATTGCGCATTTTGATAATCCTGTATTGAAGGTGCACCCAGAAGGGTATTGACCTGTAAATAATCCCCTTCCAAAACATTTTTTTGCGTTAAAATATTGATTATACCAGCTTTTCCCTCTGCGTCATATTGGGCTGAGGGTGTAGTAATTATTTCAATATTTTTGATACTGTTGGCAGGAATTTGATTTAAAAAGCTCACTACATCAGATTGAAGGGGCTTATTATTTACCAAAACCACAAAACCAGTACTCCCCCTAACACTAATTTCTCCCAAGCCATTGAAAGTCACCGATGGTAGGTTTCTAATTAGATCAACACCGGTGCCCCCTTTGGCGGAAGAAAAGGCACCCGCAATAAATACCTGACGATCGATCTTGTTTCGAAAGGTGGCCTCATTCGTTTCCACCAAGACCTCCTCGAGTTGATCTCTGCTGGATTCAATATTAATTTTACCGAGATCCAAAGGTGTATTTTTTTTCAACTCTAAAAAGCTAACTTCCTTAGTTTGATAACCTAAAAATGATATTTCAATTGAAAAAGTTCCACTATGATCAACGGGCACACGAAAACTACCATCCGGTTTTGAAATGGTACCTTCAATGACGTCATTCCCTTTTTTCAAAATAATAGTAGCATACTCAATAGGTGTGCCACTGCTCTGATCGTTTATCACACCAATAATTTGACCTTGAAGGCCAAATGATGCTATTTGAGAGAAAATGAGGTAGTAAAAACATTTTCTATTCATATTTTGGATGGGTTTTCATTCAATTTTTCGAAAAGTTTATAGTTTGAATACAATTCATTGCAAAAATAACATTTGAAGTTAATTTAATGTAAAGGGCCTCTTGTTTCTTTATATCCACAACGAATTTAAATAAGGTTGGAATTGATAAAAAAAATGCGAGCCCATCGGCTCGCATTCAACTTATAGATAAGGATAGATTAGAACAGAATACAAACGGGTATCTGCTGTCCTAACTTCCTTAAATTACATATGTAAGACATTTGACACCTCCTTTCTATATTAGTTAGACATGGCTGTTGTCACAGCGTTAACATTTCCACATCAAATATAAAAAGAGAATAAATTCAAACCTTTTATTTTACGATTTTTTTTAATGTTAACCCTTGTACCAAAATGGTAAACAATACAATGATATAGGTCAAAAAAAGAATTAAAGATTTTCCTTCGCCAATTTCATCGGGTAAGTTAAGTGCCAATGCGACACTTAACCCTCCCCTTAGACCTCCCCAAGTGATGATCAAAGCAGTTTTCCTTTCAAAGTTCATGAAAAGAGATAAAAAAGCTATAGGTAGGGATACACCAATTCCCCTAGATACGACAACGAGGACGACTACTATCAGTGAAATTGAGATATAAGCCATTCTGAAGGATTCAAAGATCGTTATGATTTCTATACCAATCAGAATAAATAAAACAGCATTCAGTGTTTCATCCAGCAAATGCCAAAACTTATATACGTAATTTCCCATTGCTTTTTGAACGCCCTCTTTTTCTTGATCAACATCTAAATTTTGATTCAAAAACAATCCCATCATCACCACTCCCAAGACCGCCGAAAAATGAAAATAATGAGATATAATTGGTAAGATTAAGACCAAAGAAATTGTCACCAAAACTTCTAACTCGGTGTGCTCATTCTCAATATATTTAAGGAGCTTCAGGCCGAGATAGCCCATTAATGAACCCAATGCAATACCTCCGATAACCTCGGTAACAAAAAGCCCCCCAATTGCTGCGGCCGTTATATTTTCTACCCCCTCTTGCTTAATGCCCAATAGCGTAAGAAAAACCACAACTCCAATTCCGTCATTGAACAGGGATTCTCCAGCTATTCTCGTTTCTGTTATGGAGGATAAGTTCATTTTTTTTATCATCGCCAACACAGCAATAGGATCAGTAGGAGCTATTAAAGCACCAAACAACAGACAGTCTATATAAGTTAAGCCAATGGTATTTAGTCCAAATACCGATTGTTGAACCAACCAATAAACCCCAGTGCCAATGGCAAAAGTCGAGAAAACAACCCCAAAACTGGCTAAAAGTAATATGGTTAACTTGTCCTTTAGTAATTCATGAACATTTACACTTATGGCTCCCGCAAAAAGTAAAAAAGGCAACATTACGTTTACCAAAAGTTCGCTGAAATCGAATTCCCTGGTGATATCAGTTACCATTTTAAAAACTTGAGGATAAACCGCCCCAACCGCAGTAATTATTATGGAAAGCGAAAGTGCTAAAATCATCAAACCTATGGTTTGCGGTAATTTTAGCAATCGAAGATTGATTAGCGAAAAAAGTGCCGCCAACGACATTAATATTGTTGTTAATTCAAGTATGCCCATGTTTATTCTTTTTTGATTGTTTGTTTATTATTTTATTTCATATTTAGTCGATGTAGCTTGGAAATATATTTGCCAATAATATCGAATTCCAAATTCACTGGGGCTCCTTTTTCTATCAGATGAAAATTAGTGTACTCATAGGTGTAGGGTATAATAGCGACAGAAAAATGATCAATTTCAGAATCCACTACAGTAAGGCTAACGCCATTAACGCAAATAGATCCTTTTTCGATAGTAATATTTTTTTGATCGAAGGGGTATTCAAAATCAAAAACCCAACTGCCCTCTTTAAATTCAATTTTTTTACAATATCCAACCTGGTCCACATGGCCTTGAACAATATGACCATCCAAACGACTATTCATTTTCATAGCCCTTTCTAAATTAATCAAACCTCCTTCTTTTAGACTGCCAATATTTGACTTCTCTAAAGTTTCTTGGATAGCTGTTACAGTATAACTTTTACCGGTGATATCAACCACAGTCAAACAGACCCCGTTATGCGACAAACTTTGATCTATTTTTAATTCTGGAGTGAGGCTACTCTCAATACTTAAGTGCAAGTTATCCCCCTCCTTTTCCAATTGGACCAGTTTGCCAAACGCCTCTATGATTCCCGTAAACATCAGTTAGATTTAATTACATTTGTGCATAAAATTAGTAATAAAAGCAACACTAATGTTGGGAAAGATAAAGCTGGGCATTTCAATGGGCGATCCTAATGGTATCGGCATAGAAATTATTCTAAAAAATTTTGAGGACAAAAGGCTCTTTGATTTTTTTACCCCCATCGTTTATGCCCCTTACAAATTATTGGATCAACAAAAAAAACACTTTGGATTTCAAACAAACCTCTCTGTAAAAAATAAGGATCAGCGCTTTCACAAAGCACAGCTCAATGTGATCGATATGCCCATGCCCAAAGAGGCGTTAAAATTCGGTGAGCCCTCCAAAATAGCTGGTGCATTGGCCATAGACTCCTTAAAAGCAGCAACGTCTGCCTTAAAAAAAGGAAAAATAGACGCCTTGGTTACAGCCCCAATCAATAAGGAAACCATTCAGTCAACATCATTTAACTTTCCAGGACACACCGATTATTTGGCCAAAGAGCTGGAAGGCAAAAGCTTAATGCTGATGGTTTCAGATCTTTTAAAAGTTGCTTTGGTGAGCGATCATATTGCCGTAAAAGACGTTTCAAATCTTCTTACCACCGCCATACTAGAAGAAAAAATTATTGGTTTGGAAAATTCCTTAAAAAATGATTTTAACATTCAAAGACCTAAATTAGCTGTGTTGGGTCTCAACCCCCACTCTGGCGACAAAGGGGTTATTGGTCAAGAGGATTATCAAATTATTCTCCCTGTTGTAAATAATTTGTTTGAGAAAGGTCACCTCGTTTATGGGCCCTATGCTGCAGATGGCTTTTTTGGGCAGCAAACCCATCTTAAATTTGATGCAGTCCTGGCCATGTATCATGACCAAGGATTGATCCCTTTTAAAATGCTTACCTTTGGCACTGGGGTAAATTATACAGCAGGACTAAAAGCAGTCCGAACCTCACCCGATCACGGTACAGCATTTGAAATTGCTGGTCAAGGAACCGCCAATGCGGAGTCTTTTCGGAATGCAATGTTTCTGGCCAGATTGGTTTTATTCAATTGGAAAGAAAAAAACTCATTGTAAAAATGGGGGATAAATAGAACAAGCCCTGTAATTATTGCATTTTTTTTATAAGTTTGCATGATTAAAAGTTGGAAGGATGGAGCAGTTCAAAACATTCTTAATACCCTTCATTGGTTTAAAGGATGGTGTCCATCACTTCGATTTTAAGATTGACAATACGTTCTTTGAAGGTTTCGAGTTTTCAGATTATCAAAATGCTAGTGTAGCAGTTGGTTTAGTTTTTGAAAAAAAACCTACACTACTGATACTGAATTTCAACGCCAAAGGAACCGTGACAGTTCCTTGTGACATCACCACAGAGCTATTTGACCTTCCCATTGATACTGCTTTTAAGTTGGTGGTTAAATTTGGATTGGTTGAAAACCATGACGATGATCAAATTGTGATTCTTCCCCATAGTTCTAATGAAATACAGGTAGCCCAATACATCTTTGAAACGATAGTGCTGTCTGTACCGCAAAAAAAGGTTCACCCTGGAATTGAAGCAGGCAATTTGAAATCGGATATTTTAGAAAAACTAAAAAACATGGAACCCCAAAAAAAAACACCATTAGAGGAAACAGACCCGCGATGGGATAAATTGAAAGATTTATTATAACTGAAAATAAATAAAATATAAAGCGAATACAATGGCGCATCCTAAAAGAAAAATATCGAAAACCAGAAGAGATAAAAGAAGAACTCACTACAAGGCTACCAAGCACCAAATAGGAACTTGTGGTACAACTGGAGAGTCTCATTTATATCACCGTGCCCATTGGCACGAAGGAAAACTTTACTACCGCGGTAAAGTTTTGATTGACAATAACGAAGCGATTGAGGCCTAATTACATACCTCTTTACCCAAAACTGAGTCCTTTTTCCAAAGGACTTTTTTTGTAGGTAAAGGTTTTGATTGCTCTAAAAAACTACTATCTTCACATATAATATTGACAGTTCAAAAGGAAGTGATTTACTGATGAATTCTATCAATTCAAGCCCTAAAATGGCTTCTATAACTGCTGTGGGCGCCTATGTTCCAGAAGACAAGCTCACCAATGCAGACTTGGAAAAGATGGTAGATACAAACGACGACTGGATTTTTGCGAGGACAGGCATCAAAGAAAGAAGGATTCTGAAAGATCCCACCAAAGGGACCTCATTCATGGCCATTGAAGCTGCCAGAGATTTATTCAATAAAAAAAACATAAATCCAAAAGACATCGACGCTGTGATCTTAGCAACCATTACCCCCGACATGAATGTAGCTGCTACAGCGGCCTATGTGGCTTCTGAAATTGGCGCGGAGAATGCCTTTGGCTTTGACCTACAAGCCGCATGTTCCGGATTTCTCTATGGGATGTCCACAGCCGCAAGCATGATTGCAGGAGGAAGATATAAAAAAGTGTTACTCATAGGTGCAGATAAAATGTCTTCGATTATAGATTACACTGACCGATCCACTTGTGTAATATTTGGAGATGGTGCTGGTGCAGTGCTTTTTGAAAATAATGATTCAGGCTATGGTTGGAAAGATGAATATTTTAGATCGGATGGGAGCGGTAGGGCTTTTTTAAATATTAAAGCAGGGGGATCTTTGTTCCCCACTTCTGCACAAACCCTTAAACACGGAATGCATAGTTTGTATCAGGATGGGAAAACAGTATTCAAATACGCCATTTCTGAAATGACAAATGTGGCTGAAAAAATAATGGATCGCAATGCCTTAGACGCAAGGAATATCGCCTACTTTGTCCCCCATCAAGCCAACAAAAGAATTATTGACGCCATTGCTAAAAGGGTTAATCTGCCCGACAAACAGGTGATGTCAAACATAGAATATTTTGGAAATACAACAGCGGCGACTCTTCCGCTTTTATTAAACGATTACGAATCAAAATTAAGTCCTGGAGATCGATTGGTATTCGCTGCCTTCGGTGGAGGTTTCACCTGGGGAGCAGCCTATTTGACTTGGGCTTACAATAATTAAATTATTTGAATAATGGAAATTAAAGAAATTCAAAAATTAATCAAATTTGTGGCAGGATCAGGAGCCCACGAGGTGAGTTTAGAAACAGACGATTTCAAAATCACAATCAAAACCTCCCCAAGTGCCACTCCCACAGATTCCATACAGAAACCACAAACCCTCCCCAATTTGGTTGTACAAGCGCCACCGGCTCAGAATCCAGACATTGAAACCGAAACATCGGCTACTGCTACCCCAGCAGATGAGCAGGAGAAAACCGATAATTTAATGACAATAAATTCTCCCATGATCGGCACTTTTTACAGAAAACCATCCCCCGACAAAGAGGTTTTTGTAGAAGTCGGTGATACAATAAAAGAAGGCGATGTTTTGTGTGTAGTAGAAGCCATGAAGCTATTCAATGAGATCGAATCTGAAGTCAGTGGTAGAATCGTCAAAATACTATTAGACGATTCTTCCCCCGTTGAGTTCGATCAACCCTTATTTTTAATTGAACCGGTTTAAACTCATTCCCAATGTTTAAAAAAATTTTGATAGCCAATCGCGGGGAGATCGCCATGCGGTTGATCAGGACTTGCAAAGAAATGGGAATTAAGACGGTTGCTGTTTACTCTACAGCCGATGAGGAAAGCCTCCATGTTCGCTTTGCCGACGAAGCCGTTTGTATTGGCCCACCCCCCAGTGCTGAATCCTATTTGAAAATGGCTAATATTATGGCCGCTGCAGAAATATGCAATGCCGATGCCATTCATCCCGGCTATGGGTTTTTGTCTGAAAACGCTAAGTTTTCAAAGATCTGTAAAGAACACGGAATTAAATTTATTGGAGCATCTTCAGAAATGATTGAAAAAATGGGGGATAAAGCAACAGCAAAAGCTACCATGAAAGCTGCTGGTATTCCTACCATTCCTGGTTCTGAAGGGCTTTTGAAATCATTTGATCATGCCAAAAAAGTCGCTAAGGAAACCGGTTATCCAGTGATGCTAAAGGCCACTGCTGGTGGGGGAGGAAAAGGGATGCGAGCCGTATGGAAAGAAAAGGACTTCTTAAAAGCCTGGGAGAGTGCTCGCCAAGAGGCAGGTGCTTCTTTTGGAAATGACGGCATGTATATGGAAAAATTAATTGAAGAACCCCGTCACATAGAAATTCAGATCGTTGGAGACGCGAAAGGGAAAGCGTGTCACCTCTCCGAGCGCGATTGTTCCGTTCAAAGGAGACATCAAAAATTAACCGAAGAGACCCCCTCCCCGTTCATGACTCCAGAATTGCGGAAAAAAATGGGGGCAGCCGCGGTAAAAGCAGCAGAATACATCAAGTATGAAGGGGCGGGAACGGTTGAGTTTTTAGTAGACAAATACCAAAATTTTTATTTTATGGAGATGAATACGCGTATTCAAGTGGAGCATCCCATCACTGAACAGGTAATCAATTTTGATCTAATAAGAGAACAAATTTTAGTGGCTGCTGGAGTAGCTATTTCAGGTGAAAATTACCTTCCTAAAATGCACTCCATTGAGTGCAGAATCAATGCAGAAGATCCCTATAACGATTTCAGGCCGAGCCCTGGTAGAATATCTACTCTTCATTTTCCAGGAGGTCACGGAGTGAGATTAGACACCCATGTCTATGGAGGATACACCATACCCCCGCACTATGATTCAATGATTGCAAAATTGATCACTACCGCCCAAACCAGAGAAGAAGCCATTAACAAAATGAAAAGGGCTCTCGATGAGTTTGTCATTGAGGGAATAAAAACGACCATACCTTTTCATAGAAAACTGATGGACCACCCGGACTATACCTCTGGGAATTACACCACCAAGTTCATGGAGGACTTCTCCATGGAGGGATAGTGTTTACTAAACGAAAAAGGCATTTAAGTATTTACCCCAACCGCAAAGCTGGCGGCTAAATATCAGAAATTAAATGAATTTGTTTTCCAACAAATATTCTGCAATCTGAATGGTATTGGTCGCGGCGCCTTTTCTCAAATTATCGGAGACAACCCAGAGATTGAGAGTGTTTTCCTGAGAAAAGTCCCTTCTAATTCTACCCACAAACACGTCATCTTTTCCTTCCGCATAGATCGGCATTGGGTAATTATTGGTGGTGGGGTTGTCTTGAACAACAACACCATCGCTTTCATTGAGCAATTGACGAACTTCTTCAACTTCAAAACTGTTTTTTAATTTCACATTGATGGATTCGCTGTGTCCACCAATAACTGGAATTCGAATTGCTGTAGCAGAGACACCGATAACGTCATCGTTAAGTATTTTACGGGTTTCGTGAACCAATTTCATTTCCTCTTTGGTGTAACCGTTCTCCGTAAAAACATCACAATGGGGCAGCGCATTTTTGTGAATAGGATAGGGATAAGCCATCTCACCTTTCTTACCAATAAATTCATTTTCTAATTGTTGGACGGCTTTTACACCAGTTCCAGTAATCGACTGATAGGTAGAAACCACTAGGCGTTCTAAACCGTATTTTTCTTTTAACGGGGCCAATGCCATAAGCATCTGAATGGTAGAGCAATTGGGGTTGGCAATAATCTTATCGTCGGTGTTTAATTGGTCAGCATTGATCTCTGGAATAATTAATTTTTTATCTGGATGCATACGCCAAGCAGATGAATTGTCAATCACAACAGTGCCCTTGTCTGCAAATTTTGGTGCCCATGCCAATGAAGTATCTCCACCCGCAGAGAAAAGTGCCAAGTCGGGCTGTAAAGCAACAGCTGTCTCCAAGCCCACTACCTCATAGGAGCGCTCACCACACAATACTTGCTTTCCTACCGACCTTTCCGAAGCAACAGGGATCAATTCAGTAAAAGGGAATCCTCTTTCGGCCAAAACCTTAAGCATAACCTCTCCGACCATTCCCGTTGCACCAACGACTGCTAATTTCATGATTTATTTTTTTGGCAAAATTAAGCTTTAAGCCAATGCCCACAACTTCATAAGGTAATTTTTCAAAATCAAAACTGATTGTTTAATTTATAACAATTTGTGATATTTTAATTTTTTATCACCCGTGGGATTCTATCGCTAAGAGCCGCTAATAATTCATAGGAGATGGTCCCGGCATTTTCTGCTAGATCATCCACTCTAAACCCATTCCCAAAAATCACAACCTCATCCCCTTCTTTACAGTGAATGTCACCAATATCGATCATTACCATATCCATACATACATTCCCCACAATGGGGGCTTTTTTCCCATGGACCATTACTGCACCTTTTCCATGTCCATGTTGTCTAGAAAGACCATCGGCGTGACCCAACGGTAAGACAGCGATTCGTGTATTTTCAGGAGCGCTCCAGCCGCAATTATAACCCACGGTTTCCCCTTTCATTATTTTATGAATTTGAGTGATGTTGGTTTTTAGTTCAGCGATGGGAAATAAGTTATGGTTCCATTGCGGGTGGTTGGCAAGACCGTACAATCCAAGACCCACTCTTACCCAATCCATGTGGTAATCAGGATAATTGAAAACCCCTGAGGTATTCAGCAAATGGTATTCAGGTTTGTGGGTAGCAGCAGTATTGTGTTTTTCAATGATCGCCTCAAAAGTTGAAATTTGATTATCAGTAAAACGATCGGGTTTCTGTGATTCTGTTTGTCCTAAATGAGAATAAATAGTTTTTACCTCAATTGGACCTTTCACAACATTTTCCAAAATCCAATCGACTTCGTCGGGGCCAAATCCGATTCGATTTAAACCCGTATTGTATTTGATGTGAACGGGATAATTCATTTTTTTTGAGACCCTAACGGCTTTTACAAAACCTTCCCAACTTCTTTTACTGTAGAGGACAGGCTCCAAATTATTTCGTATTATTTCATCAAAGTTTTCTGTTTGGGGGTAAAAAACCATAATTGGAATTTCAATTCCAGATTGCCTGAGCTTATTCCCCTCAGGGGCATAGGCCACGGCCAAGGACTCCAGTCCCAAGTCAACCAATTTTTGCGCCACAGGAACAGACAAACTCCCGTAAGCATTAGCTTTAACAACACCAATCATTTTGGTTTGTGGCTGCAACCGATTCCTCAATGAAAAATAGTTGTGCTCTAACTTTTTTAGATCAATTTCCAGACAGGTCAAGACGAGTTTTTTTTATTCTTCAGGGATCCCTTATTTGCCTTCCCCTTTTTTAATGTCTTTTGGAAAGCACCCCGGCTCAATGGCTCGTAGTCTTCTCTTTCTCCTAAAACGACCAAGCCTTTTTGATCTAATTTTCGATGGCTATAATGTGCCAAATTTCCAGTCTGGGTGCAAACGGCGTGGACTTTAGTTACGAATTCTGCTGTGGCCATCAATGCGGGCATTGGGCCAAATGGATTTCCTTTATAATCCATGTCAAGTCCTGCAGCTATAACCCTAATACCTCGATTCGCAAGATCATTACAAACATCAACAATCTCAGGGTCAAAAAACTGGGCCTCGTCGATCCCGACCACTTCACAGTCGTTGGCCAGCTGTAATATATTAGCGGCGGCAGGTACCGAGGTAGAGGGAATCATGTTTGAATCGTGAGAGGTAACCATTTGGTCATCGTAGCGCTGATCAATGGAGGGTTTAAATATTTCTATCTTTTGGTTGGCGAACTTTGCCCGTTTCAGCCTACGAATTAACTCCTCTGTTTTCCCTGAAAACATAGATCCACAGATCACCTCGATCCATCCAAATTGTTTGTTGTGGTTTACAGGATTTTCTAAAAACATTTTGTAATTTACAGACAAACAAAGGTATTAAAACTAAGTTTTGAAATAGAATTATTTATGGCGAATAAAATCCACCAGCAACTCAAACAAGTTGCGAAAGAGATTTTGGATATGGAAGAGCCTTATGATTACCAAAAGGTTTATGACGCCACTTTACTCATATTTGAACGGCTGATTTTAATCAAAAATAATGAAGGTTTCAAAAATGGCTTGTGGGAGGATTTGGAGTCCAATTTTGGTCAGGCAATTGATTTTATCAAAGTCAATCCAGGCAAAGAAACCGGGGCAAATGATTTAAATGATAATGAAGAGTTTCCGCTGATTATGGATACAATCAAAGAAATTCCTGAGGGTAAACCCATTATTTCGGACCTCATCATTGAAAACACTCCAAAACTTTCTTTTGAACGAAAAAAGGAGGGGGCAGTCGCCGATAAAGAATATCAAAAAAGTTTAAACGATAAATTTTCAAAGGGACTCAATATTGATCGGAATGATCGGGTGGCTTTTATTAAAAACTTGTTTGACCAAAGTCCCAACGAGTTTCAACGCGCAATTTCTCAAATAGCCACCATGGAATCCTGGCAGGAGGCCGAAAAGTTTGTTAAAGAGATGATCAAGCCCGATTACGAACACTGGAAAGATAAAGAAACGTATGAGAAGCGTTTTTTGAAAATCATCGAGAATAATTTTAAGTAGCTTTTCATTGCATTGAAAGAGAGATCAATATGGGTGAACTATTTATAGTACCAACGCCAATAGGGAACTTAGCTGATATCACCTACAGGGCAGTGGATATTCTCAAATCATCGGAACTGATATTGGCAGAGGACACCCGTACCAGCAGTAAACTTCTCAATCATTATGAGATAAAAACCCCAATGCAAGCCTATCACATGCACAATGAACACAGAAAACTCGATGAGGTTTGTTCAAAATTAAACGCTGGGATGTCCATTGCCATCATTTCCGATGCCGGGACTCCGGGAATTTCTGATCCTGGATTTTTACTGGTTCGTCAGGCTTTATCATTAAACATAAGGGTCACTTGTCTACCTGGTCCCACAGCCCTTATCCCTGCTTTGGTGCAAAGTGGCTTGACCTCAGATCGGTTTATTTTTGAAGGATTTTTACCCCCAAAAAAAGGAAGAAATAAGCGTTTACAAAATATAGTTGATGAATCCAGAACCCTTATTTTTTATGAATCGCCCCACAAACTCTTAAAAACCTTAATTCAGTTTTCTGAGCTGTTTGGAGCGGACCGGACCGTTGCTGTATCCAGGGAGCTTTCCAAAATGTTTGAAGAAACTTTCAGAGGAAAACTTTCTGAATCAGTAGATTATTTTTCCGTTTACCCTCCAAAAGGAGAATTTGTAATTTGTGTGGCAGGTTTACAAAACAAATAACCGATATGCAGTGGAACCCCCTACCAATTCCAGATCAACAGATTGCCGAGCAACTCCAAACAGAAATTGGAGTCCCCTTTGAAATTTCGTGTCTGTTGGCGCAGAGAGGAATTCAAGATTATGAAATGGCAAAATCCTTTTTCCGTCCTGCTCTCACCGATCTTAACGATCCTTTTTTAATGCTCGGGATGCGCGAGGCTGTAAATCGAATAAAATCGTCTTTGGAAATCGACGAGAAGATTATGGTTTTTGGAGACTATGATGTGGACGGAACTACTGCAGTCGCCTTGGTGTATTCTTTTTTGATTCAGGAACACCCCAACTGTATCTATTATATTCCAGACCGATATCATGAGGGATATGGCATATCGACCCAGGGAATTGATCATGCCAAGACCGAGGAAGTTGGATTAATAATTGCACTGGACTGTGGTATAAAGGCTGTGGAAAAAGTAGATTATGCCCAATCATTGGGGATAGATTTTATCATTTGCGATCACCACCTCCCCGGGGAGGTCATTCCAAATGCTGCTGCCATTTTAGATCCCAAACAACCCAATTGTAGTTATCCCTTTAAAGATTTGTGTGGCTGTGGAATTGGATTTAAACTGATACAAGCCTTGACCCAAGAAAAAGGGGGGGCAATTCATAAAATTATTCCTTTTATGGACTTGGTTGCCATGGCAATTGCAGCAGACATTGTTCCAATTATTGGAGAAAATAGGGTGTTTGCACATTTGGGAATTCAACAAATTCAAGATAACCCAAGGGTAGGAATCCGCTACCTTATTCATCAATTAAAAAGAAAAGTAAATGTCTCAGATTTGGTTTTTGTAATCGCTCCGAGAATAAATGGCGCAGGAAGGATAAAGCACGCGCGCCATGCTTTGGCATTACTGCTGTCGAAGGATCAGGAGGAGGCAAATTCAAGAAGCCGGGCGATTGAGCTTTTCAATAGTGAACGTAAAGAAATAGATCGAAAAATAACGGCACAGGCCTTGGATCAAATCAAACAAAACAAGGAGGAAGATAGATTTTCGACGGTAGTATTTCAGCCCGACTGGCACAAAGGGGTAATAGGAATTGTAGCCTCCAGATTGATAGAAACTTATTACAGACCAACTGTAGTTTTTACCCAATCGGGAGAGTATTACACGGCTTCTGTCCGTTCCGTTAAAGGGGTGGACGTCTATAAAGTTTTAGTCAATTGCCAGGATTATATGGTTCAATTTGGCGGCCACCGCTATGCGGCAGGGTTGACAATAAAACCCGAGGATTATCTTCCTTTTAAAAAAGCATTTGAGGTTGCGGTGGAAGAGGTCATCAAGCCAGACCAGCGCTCTCCCACCTTGGTATATGACTTGGAAATCTCATTGAATAAAATTACCCCAAAATTTTACAGAATCGTCAACCAGATGGCTCCTTTTGGCCCTGGAAATATGCGCCCCGTTTTCTTGACCAGGAGCTGCTTGGACGGAGGTAAAACTAAAGTCGTCGGAGCCGATCAATCGCATCTTAAGTTGGAGGTTACAGACTCCTCGGGGGCGTTACAATCTGGAATAGGATTCGGTATGGCAAATTATATCAGTAAGATAAAAAGCAGGGATCCTTTCGATGTCCTCTACACCATTGAAGAAAATGAATTTAGAGGGGAAAAAAGCTTACAACTCAAAATCAAAGACTTGAGGAGTTGATCCTTATCTAAATTTCTTGTAATGATTTATCAGTCCTTGCGTTGAAGGGTCGTGGTGCTCTATATTTCCCGAATCAAAATCTTTATAAATGTTATTGGCCAACTGCTTTCCTAACTCCACACCCCATTGGTCATAGCTGAAAATATTCCATACAATCCCTTGAACAAAAATCCTGTGTTCATACAAGGCGATGAGCGACCCCAAGTTCCGCGGGCTAAGTTGGTCAATAAAAAGGGTGTTTGTGGGACGATTTCCTTCAAAAACTTTAAACGGGAGGAGTTTTTCAATTTGTGCTTCAGATTTCCCTTCTGCTTTTAATTCCCTTCGAACCGTCTCTGCATTTTTTCCTTGCATCAGTGCTTGGGTCTGAGCAAAAAAATTGGACATCAATTTATCATGATGATCGTTTCCTGAGTGTAAAGGTTTGGCAAATCCAATAAAATCTGCTGGGATCATTTTGGTGCCTTGATGCATCAATTGAAAAAAAGCGTGCTGTGCGTTGGTTCCAGAAGCTCCCCATATGATATTTCCAGTTTGATAAAAAATAGTATCCCCATTTCGATCGGTTCCTTTGCCGTTACTCTCCATAATGGCCTGTTGCAAATAGGCCGGAAGACTTTTTAAATACTGTGAATAAGGAATGATGGCTTCGGTTTCTACCCCCCAAAAATTATTGTACCAAACAGTAATTAGTGATAGAAGAACAGGGATATTCTCTTTGAAATCTGTGTGCTGAAAATGTTCGTCCATTTTCCCCGCCCCAAGTAGTAAATCGTCAAAATGTTTGGGTCCAACCGCCAAGCAAATCGATATTCCAACCGGACTCCAAAGAGAGAATCGCCCTCCTACCCAATCATATAAGGGGAAGATGTTGTCCTCAGGAATACCAAACTCTGTTGCCTTTTTTGAGTTTGTTGAAACGGCGACAAAATGATTGCCAATTCCAGATTCTGGCGCATTTTTCAAAAACCATTTTCGTAATGTATTGGCATTACTCAGGGTTTCTTGGGTGGTAAAGCTTTTGGAAACAATTACAAACAGAGTCGTCTCGGAATCAACTGTTTTGATGACTTCCTCCACATGATCTCCCTCCACATTGGAAATAAAGGTTATCTCTAAGTGATTTTTGTAATACTCCAACGCTTCGGTTACCATAACAGGCCCCAAATCGGACCCTCCAATCCCAATGTTGACGATTTGCCTGATGCTTTTTCCACTATGACCTTTCCAACTGCCAGAAATAACACGATCAGCAAAATCATGCATTTTATTTTTGAGCTTTTCAATTTTTGGGCCTATGTCTTCTTCGTCAACTAAAAAAGGTTGTTTGTTTTGTTTTCTTAAAGCGGTATGTAACACCGCTCGATTTTCAGTTTCATTGATTTTAGCACCACCAAAGTAAGCTGAGATGGCTTGTTTAAGTCCGGCTTCCTCAGCCATTAACACCAGTAGATCCAATGTTTCCTCGTCCAAAAGATTTTTTGAGTAATCGACGTAAAAACTCTCCCATTGCTGGGAAAATTTTTCAGTACGTTTAGCATCTTCAGAAAAGTAGTCGACGATTTTTTTTTGCGCTAAAGCTTCAAACTTTTTTTCTAAAAGAGTCCAGGATTTGAGGGATAAAGGGCTGTGTTTATTTAAGGTCACTTTTTGTGAGGGCTAATGCAGAATTAATGTATGTTGACGCAGGTGAAGAGGGAATACAGTCCAACTGTGTTTTAATATCGTCAATGGAATTGAAGTAAGCAATTTTGAGTTGGTTCGAAATCGGTTTAGCCTCCGGGAGTTTTTGCCGAAAGGGATCTACTTGCCTGCCATTCTTCCAAAACCTGTAACATACATGTGGCCCAGAGGTGTAGCCTGTCATTCCTACCCAGCCGATAACTTGTCCTTGGGTTACGAATTCGCCGTGTTTTACTTTTCGGAGTTTCATATGAAGGTATTGGGTGCTGTAGGTGTTGTTGTGTTTGATGGTCACATAGTTGCCATTACCTTTTGTGTAGGAGGATTTTATCACCACCCCATTAGACGTTGCCAATATGGGGGTTCCTACACTGGCCGCAAAATCGGTTCCCCTGTGCGGTCTTATTCGGTTTCCATAATAAGCAATCCTTCTTTTTAAATTATAAGGGGATGTTACTGGGCCAAATTTTACAGGGGCCTTAAGAAATGCCCTTCTCAGATTTTTTCCTTTTTCGTCGAAATATTCCACAATACCATTGAGAGAATCGGGCAGAAATTCAAAAGCATAAAAATCCCTTCCAGCATGTTCAAAAATGGCCGCTTTTATCCGATCAATTCCAAGAGAAATTGTGTCATCAACAAGTTTTTCAGTATAAATAACTTTAAACCGATCCCCTTTTTGAAGCCGGTAAAAATCAATATTCCAAGCATATACGTCTGCTAAGTAATAGGTCAATTGGTCGTTTAACCCGCTGCTTTTCATGGTCTCATAGAGAGAGTTTTCTATGAGTCCATTCCCTTCTTTTTGAACTATTTGGATGGGTTTTGAGACTTTTTTACCATAAATACTGTCCCTTAAAAAGACAATTGAATAACTATCTAATTGTGGTTCGTATACAAAGACTTTTGGGGTTGAAATACTGTCTTTCGTATAAAAAAAGCTAAAAGATTTTCCGGCTACAAGCCGACGTACGTCCAGTTTGGCTTTAATCGCTTGAAGGATTTTATAAACCTCAGGGTAGTCAATTCCACTGTCTTCGAGTATAGAACCAAAAGTTTCTCCTCTTTTTATTTTTCTATTAACAACCCTGTACTGATCTATATCTAAACCATACTTTATATTTTTGGGTTTAACTTCAGATTTTTTCTCAGGAGAATCTTGATCCAAAGAAGGAGTTTTTGACTCACAGGAACACAGAAGTAAAATGCTCAGAAAAAAAAATAATAGTGCAAAAACTTTGTTCATGACGTATATGAAAGCATTTTGTTAATGCAAATTTCTTGCTTTGCTTGTTCAATCACAAAGCTTTTAACAAAAAGTTATACAAAGAGTAATAAACAATTGGGGCGGTTTAATCAAATTGGATTTCAAATGGCGCCTTTAAATTCTTAAACTTTTCTAGATCTACTTTGATCGAGCCAATGGCCAAGTCTGCCTTGAGCCTAATGGGGATTTTATTCCCATCGTCGGTAATCCAGAGTGTCACGCTTTCTTGGGCTTTGAATACCCGTCCTGATTGGACATAGGGGCGGAATTTCATACATCTGATTTTTCCGAATTTTGTGTCTAAATTTTCTTTACCCAAGAATTTCATTTTGAAAACATAGTTTTCATAATCAAAAAACATATTGATGCTAAATGATTCGTCTTGCTTAAGCTTTTTTTCTGGATAAAAAGCCCTCAGATAGTAGAAAGCTGATAGAAGATCTTGGGCGTTATCAGCAATTTCAAAACTACCTTTTTTGTTGTTTTCTAAATTGGATACATGTGCTAAATTCTGATCGTGATCAAAATTTATTTCAAGATTTTTGGTGTAACCCCCTTCGTTAATATCACGAATAAACCAATAGGGGACTACCTTTATTTCGTCAAAGTAAGTGTCGTAATAGTCCTCAACTTTGAAAAACCACCGGGCCAATCCAGTAGTGGTTCCATAACCTTTGGCGTGCAATACGGGAATACAATTTAAGGTATCTTGACTGAGTTCCAAAGTGGCATAACTCGCATTGAAAAATCCGTAGTGGATTCTAAATTCAAACCATTCTCCCGCCTTAAATGGGAGTTGTTGATCAAGCGAGGCATGGGATACATCAGACTGAGAAAAGCCAAAGACACCGATGGCTATCCACAATAATACCCAAATTTTATTTTTTTGTATTGACATCACTTTGCAAAATTAAATAATTGTTTGGATCACTCTTTTTTTTGGGGTTAAGAAAAAAATGAATTTACAACTGCTGTAACTTTTGATAAATTTTAACACCCTTTGTTTTTCCTAATAATTCAATGATTTGAGGTTTTGGAGCTGCTTTGATTCGTTTTAAAGATTTAAATTCTTTGATTAAGAGTTCTTTTGTTTTTGGACCAATTCCCTCTACCTGATCCAAGGGTGACGACAAGGCGTTTTTACTTCGAATTTTTCGATGTAGAGAAAGCCCAAAACGGTGCGCCTCATTTCTCAATTGTTGGATTATCTTAAGGGTCTCAGATTTTTTATCAAGGTACAGGGGGATACCGTCCCCGGGATAATATATTTCCTCTAATCTTTTTGCAATTCCAATAATGGAGATTGACCCCCTCAAACCTAAACGGTCAAGGCTTTTAACAGCTGAGGAAAGCTGTCCTTTTCCACCGTCTATGACGATGAGTTGCGGTAGCGATTGTCCTTCGTCCAACAGGCGTTTGTAACGGCGATGAACAACCTCTTCCATGGAGGCAAAATCATCGGGACCCTCCACCGTTTTGATTTTAAAATGACGGTAGTCCTTTTTATAAGGCTTACCATTTCTATATACTACACATGCGGCAGTGGGATTAGTACCCTGAATGTTAGAATTATCAAAACAATCAATGTGGACTGGTTCATGAGGAAGCCTTAAGTCGGTTTTCATTTGATTCATCAAACGCTTTACATGCCGCTCAGGGTCAACAATCTTCATTTGCTTAAACCGCTCCAAACGAAAAAATTTAGCATTTCTTTGAGATAAATCAACCAGTTTCTTTTTATCACCCAATTTGGGGACCACGACTTTGATGTTTGATCCTAAGTCAATCTTGAAAGGGAGGTAGATCTCCTTTGATTGGGCGTTAAATCGCTGCCGGAAGACGACGATGGCCAATGCCAACATTTGCGCATCGGTTTCCTCCAATTTTTTCTTAATTTCCACGGTATGCGACCGAATTATAGAACCAAAAGCAACCTGAAAAAAATTAACGTAACCATAGCTTTCATCCGAAATGATTGAAAAAACCTCCACATTACTGATTTTTGTATTTACCACTGTAGATTTGGCCTGGTAATTTTCCAAAGACTCCAATTTTTCCTTAACCTCTTGGGCCCTTTCAAATTCCATCTGTTGGGAAAATTCTTCCATTTGGTTTTTAAACTGATTTAAAGACCTTCGAAAATTGCCTTTTACAAGCTCCTTTATAGCAGCAATATTTTGGTTGTATTCTTCCTCAGTTACTTTGCCCTCACAAGGGGCCAAACAATTTCCAATATGGAACTCTAAACAAACCTTGTAAGATTTTTTTTGAATTTTTTCTTCAGAGAGATCGTAATTACAAGTTCGAATAGGATAAAGGCCTCGAATGAGCTCTAAAAGGGTATAAACTGTTTTGACATTTGGGTAGGGTCCAAAGTAGTCAGACCCATCTCGAATCACTTTTCGGGTACTGAATACACGGGGAAAAGGCTCTTTCTTGACGCAAATCCACGGATAAGTTTTATCGTCTTTTAAGAGGATATTATATCGGGGGCGGTATTTTTTAATAAGATTATTTTCCAACAGCAGGGCATCGACCTCAGTAGGCACCACAATGTGTTCCATACGATGGATTTTCTTGACCAGAATTCTTGTCTTGGCATTGTCGTGAACTTTGTTAAAATAGGAGCTTACCCGCCGTTTTAAGTTTTTGGCTTTTCCTACATAGATAACGAGATCATTTTTATCATAATACTGATACACCCCAGGGTCAGAAGGCAATGTTTTGAGTTGGATTGTAATGGGTGCCGGTTCCATAAGGCGAAGTTACACTTTTCTTTAGGCATAATAAAAAGTCCCCAAATACTATAATATCATTAATTTTAAATATAAAACAGATCTATTTGAACACCAAATTATCTTTAAGAGCTGACTTTAAGAAGCGTAGGAATGCACTCGATGAATCTCAAATTTCAGATTTTAGTATCGAAATTTGCAATCGATGTCTCTCACTAGATATCTGGGACCATTCTATTTATCACCTTTTTTTGAGTTCAGAAAAAAATAAAGAAGTGGACACCACTTACCTGCTTTCCGTAATTCAAGGAAAGGATAAAGAAGCAGTCATTCCAAAAGTCGTTTCAGAGGAAACTTTAGCACATTTTTTATTGACCGATCAAACCCCCCTTAAAGTAAACCGATGGGGCATTCCCGAACCTGTTTCAGGGATCACAGTCGCCCCTCAGCTAATAGAAGTTGTTTTTGTTCCTTTATTGGCATTGGACAGAAGAGGCCACCGAGTGGGCTTCGGTAAAGGCTTCTACGACCGTTTTTTAGCGCAATGCTCGGCTCAAGTAATTAAGATAGGGTTGTCTTTTTTTGAACCTATTTCTGAAATTAAAGATACGGGCAAATTTGATATCCCCTTGGATTACGCCGTCACACCTTCGGCAGTATTTAAATTTTCTTAATAAATTGAATCTGTTATTTTACAAATAAAAGTGTAAAAGCTTGGTCGAGCTTACTTTTTTGAAGTAGTATTTCCAAAAATTTTCTTATTAAAAACAATCAATATTCCTACCCCAGTGCTAATGGCCGTATCTGCTATATTAAATACGTATTGGAAAAAGGTATATTGCTGTCCCCCTATCCAAGGCATCCAACCTGGCCAATTCCAACTCACCAGTGGAAATTGTAGCATGTCGACCACATGACCTTGAAAGATGGGAGCATAACCACCATTTTCAGGAAATAGTGTAGCCACTTGACCGTAGCTGTGGGAAAAAATCATACCGTAAAAAACAGAGTCAATTATATTGCCCAATGCTCCAGCAAAAATCAAACAAAACGCCCAACGGAAAAAGTTTGAACTTTCTTTGCGAATATTGTCCAACAGCCAATATCCAATCCCAAGAATTGCAACCAAACGAAATATTGTTAAGAATAATTTAGCTGTTTTATCGGAGAAAAAAGGGAAAAAATCATTAAGCTTTGTGCCCATCGCCATCCCTTTGTTTTCAACAAAAAGTAATTTGAAAAATCCCCAATCTACAATTGCATTGCTGCCATAGAGCGAGAGCGGGTAATTGAGTTTAATAAAAATTTTAGACCCCTGATCTAACACCAGCAGTGAAAAAATAATTACAATTGCTGTGAAGAGGTTGATATTGGAGACCCTAAAATTCAAAGGTTATTTTTGAATATTTTTGGCTTCGATACTCAAGGTAGCATGGGGCACGAGTAACAATCTTTTCTTGTTAATCAGTTTTCCTGTAACCCGGCAAACACCGTAGGTTTTGTTTTCAATACGAATCATGGCATTCTTGAGGTCGCGAATGAATTTTTCCTGACGGATGGCCAATTGCGTATTGGCTTCTTTGGACATGGTTTCTGAACCTTCCTCAAAAGCCTTAAAAGTTGGTGAGGTGTCTTCTGTGCCGTTATTTCCATCATTCATATAGGCACTTCTCAACAACTCCAAATCAGCCTGAGCTTTTGTAATCTTATCTTCAATTAGGATTTTGAACTTGTCTAAGTCCTTATCGGAATATCGTGCTTTTATCTCTTTAGCCATTTTATATTTTTTTAATGGTTATTTGTGCTTTTACAAGGTCAAATACTACTTCGTTTCCACCTTCTAAATCATCATTGAATTCAATATTTTCAGCGAGGGTTTCAGAGCGAATATATACGTTGTTTTTATTTATTTTTTCTTTTAAAGATGGGTCCGCCAAAAAGGTGATAATAATCCTATCCGTTACCGCTAAACCACCTTCTTTTCTTATGTTTTGAATGCGGTTGACCAACTCTCTAGCAATGCCTTCATCGATCAAATCTTCAGTTAGAGAGACGTCCAAAGCAACCGTTATGCCATTCCCGTGAGCAACCCCCCAGCCTTCAATATCTTTTGACGATATTTCTACCTCGCCCAGCTCTAAATTAATGTTTTTTTCATTAAAACTAATATTAATTTTTCCTGTTTCCTCCAAGGTCTTGATCTCCTTTTCTCCAAAAGAATTGATAATGCTTACAACCCTTCCCGTCTCTTTTCCAAACCTAGGCCCTAATAGCTTAAAGTTGGGTTTTATTTCTTTGATCAAAATATTACTGTCGTCGTCGATAAGCTCTATAGATTTGACATTAATTTCTGAGCGAACTTGGGGTATTATTTTTTCTATTTGTTCTTTCTCTTTCTTTCCGCTCACAGCAATCATGAGTGATTGAAGCGGTTGACGCACCTTTATCTGTTCTTTTTTACGAAGTGATAACGCCAGAGAAGTAATGTTTCTCGCAGTGTTGATTTGGTTTTCTAATACGCTATCTATTGCCTTTTTGTCGACTTCTGGAAAAAGAGATAAATGGACAGAAAGGTGCTTCGCTGTCAACGTATTTTCAGTCAGGTTTTGGTAGAGCTGGTCGGAATAAAAAGGTGCCACTGGAGCTGCCAACTGGCTAACTTTTATCAAGCATTCCAATAGGGTTTGGTAGGCCGCAATTTTGTCTTTTTGATATTCCCCTTTCCAAAATCTTCTACGGGATAATCTCACGTACCAATTACTCAATTTTTCCTGAACAAAATCGGAAATGGCTCGGGTGGCTTTCGTGGGTTCATAATCTTCATAGTAGGCGTCAACATTACCGATCAAACTATTCAATTCAGACAAAATCCAACGGTCCAATTCAAAGCGTTCCTCCAAAGGTATAGCAGATTCTTCATTTTTAAAACCGTCGATGTTGGCATACAGACTAAAGAATGAGTAGGTATTGTGTAGGGTGCCAAAAAATTTGCGCTGAACCTCTCCAATTCCTTCTGTATCAAATTTTAGATTATCCCAAGGATTGGCATTAGAGATCATGTACCATCGGGTTGCATCTGCACCATAACGTTCAATCGTTTCAAAAGGGTCAACTGCATTTCCCAGTCGCTTAGACATTTTTTGTCCATTTTTGTCTAAAACGAGTCCATTAGAGATTACATTTTTATAGGATAAGTCATTAAAAATCAAGGTGCTGATCGCATGTAAAGTGTAAAACCACCCTCTAGTCTGATCTACTCCTTCTGCAATATAGTCAGCAGGAAAATGGGAGCCGCCCTCCACCTTTTCCTTATTTTCAAAGGGATAGTGCCATTGGGCATAGGGCATTGCACCAGAGTCAAACCATACATCGATCAGGTCGTTTTCACGATACATAGGTTGCCCTAATTCATCCGCCAATACTATATCATCAACAATGTGTTTGTGAAGGTCTATCTTGTTATAATTTTCACTACTCATTTCCCCAGGCACAAAATCTGCAAATGGATTTTCGCTCATTAGCCCTCTTTCTATAGACTTTTCTATTGCTTGGTACAATTCTGCCACAGATCCAACGACTTTGGTTGAAAGGCCGTCCTCAGTTCTCCATACAGGAAGGGGAATTCCCCAGAATCGCGACCTCGAAAGGTTCCAATCATTCGCATTGGCTAGCCAATTTCCAAAACGTCCCGTTCCCGTAGATTTTGGCTTCCAATTTATCGCTTCATTCAAGGCCGTCAATCGTTCTTTTACATCGGTTACTTTGATAAACCAGGAGTCCATAGGATAATACAAAATAGGCTTATCGGTCCTCCAACAATTGGGATAGGTGTGGACGTATTTTTCTACTTTAAACGCTTTGTTCTCTTCCTTAAGCCGAATAGCAATCTGAACATCTACTGATTTTTCAGGTGCCTTACCTTCATCATAGTATTCGTTTTTTACATACTGACCTGCTAAAGCACCCATAGCAGGGATGAACTTGCCTTGCAAATCAACCAGTGGTACTTTGTTTTTGTTTTCATCTAGGATTAACATAGGGGGTACCTCTGGAGTCGCATCTTTGGCAACCTTGGCATCGTCAGCTCCAAAAGTGGGCGCCGTATGAACAATTCCGGTTCCATCTTCCGTTGTTACGAAATCTCCTAAAATAACCCGATATGCATTTTCTGGATGGTCAACAGGCAGGGGTGCATCATGCCATAATTTTTCGTAACGAATGTTGAGCAGATCTTTTCCCAACAGCGTTTTCTCTATGAAATAAGGAATTTTATCATTGGTATTTGCAGTCCGCTCAATTTCGGACAAACTGCCTACAGCTGTGTATTTTCCAGAAAATTGTTTTTCGACCAAGACCTTAGCCATAACAACCCTTACCGGTTCAAATGTGTATTGATTGAAGGTGTGAATGACCACATATTCAATTTTGGGCCCAACTGTCAATGCCGTATTAGAGGGCAAGGTCCATGGCGTGGTCGTCCAAGCCAAAAAATAGAGCGGCACGTCCTCTTGAAGTGCTTTCGGTAGGGAAACTTTTATAGTTTTGAATTGTGCAGTGACTGTGGTATCGCTAACCTCTTGGTAGGTTCCAGGTTGATTTAACTCGTGCGAACTAAGTCCTGTTCCAGCCTTGGGAGAATAGGGCTGAATCGTGTATCCTTTGTATAATAGATTCTTTTCATAGATCTGTTTGAGCAGCCACCATACCGACTCCATGTATTTGGGGGTATAGGTGACATAGGGATCGTCCATGTCAACCCAATATCCCATCACCTGCGTCAATTTATTCCAAACATGGGTGTATTTCATAACCGCTTTTTTGCAAACGCTATTGTACTCCGCCACCGAAATCGTTTTGCCAATATCTTCTTTAGTAATGCCAAGTGCTTTTTCAACCCCGATCTCTACAGGCAATCCGTGGGTGTCCCAACCGGCTTTTCGCTTAACTTGGAAACCTTTTTGAGTTTTGTAACGGCAAAATATGTCTTTGATCGTTCTGGCCATAACGTGATGAATGCCAGGCATTCCGTTAGCAGATGGAGGACCTTCGTAAAAAATAAAAGAGGGATGGTTTTCTCGCTCAGATATACTCTTATCAAAAATCTGCTGCCTTTCCCAGAAATTCATAATTTCTTTAGAAATTTTAGGCAGATCCAGACTTTTGTACTCCTTGAAAACCATTTTGGATTGGGTTATTAAAGATGCGAAATTAAGGATTTTAGGTAAAAAAAAAGGATTTTAAAACTTTACCTTGATTCCAAACTGTAAACTCCTTCCTTCACTGGAGATACCAGAGGCAAACGTTCTGTAGTGCAGGTCAAAAATATTCTTGAGTCCTAAATTAAAAACTATGTCTTTTTTAAACTCATACTGTGACAAGAGTGACCATGTGCTCCAGGAGGGGATGCCAAAAAAACGATCCGCATCATTTAAGGCTTGTGGATTTATAAGTGGCGTTTCAATGAGCCCATCTTCTCCCCCCCAACTGTATTGATTGGGAGACTTGGCTTCACTAAATCTCCATGTAAGAAGGGATCTGAGCTTTTTTCTTTTGTGCTTAAGGGTGAAGGTCCCAAACAATGGAGCAATTGAGGGCATGGGACCATAATCTGAGTTTTTATTAGCGGTGGTATAAGTTATTCCACCACTCAGATCAATTGGATTGCTGATCACCCACCGGCCTTCCAGTGTTCCACCATAGATGAATCGATTGCCTAAATTTTTATTGGCTTGCGTGAATACTTCCTCACCATTGTACAAAATGGTATTTTCACTTAGCGTGCTTTGATCCGAGAAAACAATAAAGTCCGATCGTACTATATGGCGAGAAACCAAAGTGGTAAAACTTCTCAACTCAATGAAGTTTTGATGGTCGGTGGAATTATATTTTAAGCCCACTTCAAAGCTGTATGCATATTCAGGTTTTAAAAATGAATTGGGGACCAATAATACGCCATTGCTCTCCCGTATCTTTCCAATATCATCTATATTGGGGTTTCTAAACCCACTGGAAAACAAACTATTGAATTGCCAGTTTTCATTGGGACGATAGGTCATGGCCAAGGTATAGGTCAAAGCCCTTGAATCCAATTCAAGCTCAGTCAGTATTTTATCTACCAATGCCGTTTCATTCCAACGGGCAATTATTTTTGAACGTGTCAGCCGTAATCCACCATTGAGTGTTAGGCGCTTATTGGCTTTGAAAATCCAATTCAAATAACCCGCAAAGCTCACAGCGCTACTCCCGTGACTTGGGTATCGGGAGGGAATAAGCACTCGGTTATTAAAACCGATGATCTCACCAGCATTAACAACTAAATCTTGAGAAAAACCATTGGAGTCGATTTGGTTAAGTGTCCATTCTAAACCGTAGGAAAAGGAATGCAACTCTGCCAGATTTCCATAAAAATCTGCGTTTACGCTAAATACATCCACCTTTTCAATCTGATGTGAACGGGTCAAACTTCCAAACTTTCGGTTGACTCTCGACTCCTCTAAATTTTGGTATGCACCAGTGAGGGTTCCTTTTTTAAGCCAGTTTTTTCCCGAGAAAAATTTCAATTGCGGCGAAAAGAAAAACCTTTTTTGAGGGCCATAATACCATTCGCTAAAACGAAGTAAGTCACTGCGCTCCTCCACCAGTTTATCATATCGATCAATATCTGACGACTCCGAATACTGAAGATTTACATTGAAAACCATATCTCGTGGAAGACGAAATAGAAACTTTTGAAAAACATCAATCTGATCGTATGCGGTGTTTTTTTGGATATTTGGATCTGAATTTGGAGTGGGCGTCTCAGCATATTTATCCCTGCTGTTAAGGGAATAAGTTGGGGTTAATCCCCAGTCTGGAAACCCGTGTTTCCTGTTTTTTCCAATTCTAATATCTCCATAATTAGAATAGCTTATACTGGTCAAGCTCCCCCAATTTTTACGGCTGTAAGAAGTGCTCACATTGTTTACAAGAGCGCTGTTTGCATGGTTAAAGGTGGAGGAAAATTCTGATTGAACTGTTTTTTTTCTGCTTAGCTGTGGGGACTTTGTATAATAATGAATTATTCCACCCAATGCATCTGAGCCATACCCAACAGAGGAGGAACCAAAAGTGACTTCCACCCTTTCAATATTGTGAGGGTCAATGGTAATAGCATTTTGAAGGTGTCCCGAACGGTAGATCGCATTGTTCATTCTTACGCCATCAACAACAATTAACACGCGATTGGCCTCAAAACCTCTTAAATTTGGGCTTCCCCCACCGCCTTGAGATTTCTGAATCCTGATGTTGGGATTGATTTCTAAAATATCTGCCCCCGTAGTCATAGTGCCCACCTCAATTTGTTTTTCGGATATTACCCCAACTTGCTCTGCAATTTTATCACGGGTAGACTGGGATCTCGCTACCGAAAGAATCACTTCTTCTAATGCTTCCTCTTCCGAGGTCATTTTGATTATATTTTTTCCTTGAAGAATTTCAAGGGTAGAAATTTCTTGGGGCTGGAAACCCAACAGATAAAAATTGATCTTTTCGTCTTTTGGAAAATTAGATAGGGAGGCCCTCCCCAAACTATCAGTCAGGATGTAATTCCTTCTGTTTTCTGAAAACACTGCAACGTTTTCGAGAGGATCGCCATTGCTCCCATCTTCCACAAATACTTCTTGACCCAGTAGATTACCCATCGTCAAAAGGAGAAATAATAATACAATAAAAGGGGGCTTATCGAAAAATTTCATGAAGTATATCGATCGATTTTATTTTACCAAAATTTTCGAGATGTAAATTATAATAATCTAGCAAAACAACTAATAATTTTGTCCTAATTGTGTTCGGTACGTTGATTTGATTCAATTGGTCAAACTTTATGCCAAGTAACTCTTTAAAAGCAACTACGGCTGGACCGCTGACCAGGAACTTCGAAGGAGTATTGCTGCAAAAGCACCCAGTTTCCATATCGAAATAGTCCTCATTAATTGATGATTTATTGGGGTAAAACCCCAAATGATTACTGAGTTCAGTCATGAATTTTAAGTGAAAAATCGAAGAAAAAGATTGGGTTTCCAAATAGATGATTTTCTCTTCAATAAATTGGTAGAGTTGAGGGTTGGGGGCTCCTTCCTCAGAGATCACACGCGATAAAACCTCCCCTAAGAATTGTCCTACAGTATTTTTTTTTATGTCCGTTGGAATCTCATTTAAAGAATAATGTAAATGAGCTTCCCGGATAAAGAGAAGTCCTTCGCTGTTCTCGTTTTTCATAAGAGTAATCAAGCGGATGAGGCTCAAGGGTTGAAACAGTGACTTACTTAACCTCCCTTTTTTTGAATTCAGAATCCCCTTTAGCAAAAAAGATTTTAACCCAATTTCTTTGCAATAACACCGAGCGATGAGATCCGCATCTCCGAATTTGAGTGTATTGAGAACAATAGCTTGAGTTTCAATTATCATGATCAAGTAGCACTTAAACGACCCCTTGTGCAAGCATGGCATCGGCAACCTTTACAAAGCCAGCTATATTTGCTCCTTTTACATAATTCACATATTGTTTTTCTTCACCAAAATCCAAACAAGATTGGTGGATATCCGTCATAATGGTTTTTAACTTGGCGTCTACTTCTTCACGGGTCCAATTATACCGCAACGAGTTTTGAGCCATCTCCAAGCCAGAAACGGCAACACCGCCCGCGTTAGAGGCTTTTCCTGGAGCAAATAAAATTTTATGTTCAGAGAAAAGATGAATGGCCTCTGGTGTCGAAGGCATATTGGCTCCTTCCCCAACGCATATACAGCCATTTTTAATCAATAAATCTGCATCTTTCTTGTTCAATTCATTTTGGGTTGCACATGGTAAAGCTACGTCGCAAGAAATTCCCCAAGGGGTTTTGTTCGCAATGAATTCGGCTTTGGGATATTTGTCGAGATATGCACTGATACGTGACCGTTTGATATTTTTTAATTCCATTACATGGGCTAATTTTTCTTCATTAATTCCCTCAGCATCATAAACATATCCAGAAGAATCAGACAATGTCAATACCTTAGCCCTTAATTGAATAGCTTTTTCAGCAGCATATTGCGCCACATTTCCACTGCCAGAAATCACAACCTTTTTTCCTTTTAAGCCCGCTCCGTGATGTTCTAACATTCTGTCGACAAAATAAACGACACCATATCCTGTTGCTTCCGGGCGGATGAGTGACCCTCCCCAGGATATCCCCTTCCCTGTGAGCACCCCAGTGAACTCATTTTTTAAGCGTTTGTACTGCCCAAAGAGGTATCCTATTTCTCTACTACCGACTCCAATGTCTCCTGCGGGGATGTCCCTATTGGGACCAATATGGCGAAAAAGCTCGGTCATAAAACTTTGGCAAAAACGCATTACTTCTGTATCTGATCTCCCTTTGGGGTTAAAATCCGACCCTCCTTTTCCCCCACCCATAGGAAGTGTAGTTAAGCTATTTTTAAAGATCTGCTCAAAAGCCAAAAACTTTAACACACTGAGATTTACACTAGGGTGAAAACGTAATCCCCCTTTATAAGGTCCGATGGCGGAATTCATTTCAATTCTGTAACCACGATTTACCTGAATTTCTTCCTTGTCATCAATCCAGGCAACCCTAAAAGAAACAACACGTTCTGGTTCAACCATACGGAGCAGAATATTTTGGCCATAGTACACATCATTTTTTACAATGTATGGAATCACTGTTTCAGCAACTTCGGTAACCGCTTGCATGAACTCAGGTTCGTTTTGATTCCTTCTTTTTACTTCCGATAAAAAACTGTTGATTACTTTATCCATCTTCGATAATTATTCAAATAAAATTACATTTTTATGATGTAAAAGAGTTTATGATTTACCCAAAAAGTGTGGAGACCAAAGTCTCTATTTTAGAAACAGTCAACACATTAATAGACCCATTTGGCCTCCCAATTTTTGCAAATTTGGAAATGACTATGGTATTAAAACCCAACTTGGCCGCCTCTTGAACGCGTTGCTCTGTTTTTGGAACAGGTCGAATTTCTCCGGATAGTCCCACCTCTGCCGCAAAGCAGAAATTATCTGGAACATCTGTATCGTGATAGCTGGAGAGTATGGCAACAGTCACTGCCAGATCAATTGCAGGATCAGCTATTGTAATACCGCCGGTAATATTTAAGAAAACATCTTTTGTACCCAGAGCAAAACCGGCTCTTTTTTCTAAAACAGCCAAAAGGATATTCAGTCTTTTGGAGTTATATCCTGTAGTGGTTCTTTGAGGTGTAGCGTAAACTGCTGTGCTCACAAGCGCCTGAATTTCAATCATCAAAGGACGTATTCCCTCAATAGTTACTGCAATGGCATGACCACTTAATTTTTCATCTTTTTCCGATATCAACAATTCACTGGGATTCGAAACAGCCCTGAGCCCCTGTAATTGCATTTCATAGATTCCTATCTCAGAAGTGGCACCAAAGCGATTTTTCTGTGTCCTTAATATCCTGTAAATATGGTTCCTATCACCCTCGAAGTGCAACACGACATCCACCATATGCTCTAATATTTTTGGACCTGCTATTTGACCATCTTTGGTAATATGACCTACCAAAAAAACAGGAACATGGGTTTCCTTTGCAAATCGTATAAATTCTGCCGTACATTCTTTGATTTGGGAAATGCTTCCTGGTCCGCTGTCAATGTAATCGGTGTGGAGGGTCTGAACCGAATCAATAATAACCAATTTGGGCTCTAAGGCTTCGATTTGAGAAAAGATATACTGTGTTTTGGTCTCACTGAGAATATAACAGTTTTCAGAGGAGGTGTTCATGCGATCCGCACGAATTTTGATCTGTTGCTGACTTTCTTCCCCAGACACATAGAGGACTTTTTGGCCTATTTTCATTGCGATTTGAAGCAGTAAAGTAGATTTTCCAATACCAGGCTCTCCCCCCAAAAGCATCAGTGCTCCTGGGATAATCCCTCCTCCCAAGACCCGGTTCAGCTCAGCATCATGGGTGTCAATTCTAGATTCAGAAGAAACTTCAATTTCTTGGACTTTGATGGGTTTGGAAACAACCCTGGATTTGTTTTCGCTTTTCCAGCTTTTATTACCCCCCTTTTCAATTACCTCCTCGGTCAAGGTGTTCCATTTTTTACAAGAGTTGCATTGCCCTTGCCATTTGGCGTGTTGGGTGCCACAATTTTGACAATAAAAAGCTGTTTTTACTTTGCTCATAATGGGAATAAATGGATTTTACTTTTGGCGGTTAACCAAAGGTAACGCAAAAAATGCCATGGCGCCAAACGAGACTACCATAAGCGTTTGGCAGGTCCACATGATCCATCCAAAGGCCAAACTTGATTCTTTGGAAATTCCAAAAGCAATCAAAACAAGTGAAACCGAATAGGGATAAATCCCAATACCCCCGTTGGTTGCTGAAATCGAAAGTCCCCCAACGACAAAAGCAGGAATCAATGCGTTCATGCCTAAACTTACAGTTTCTGGGATGGAAAATTTTATGACCCAAAACATCAATACATACATCAGCCAGATAAAAAAAGTATGAGCGATGAACTGCAACTTGTTTTTCATGTAATAAATGGAAATCATCCCTTCCCAAAGGTCATTGATAAAGTTTTTAATTTTTTTAATAATGGGGTGACTCGATCGGCTTAGGAATTTTCGAAAGCCAATGAAAGTCAAAGTAGAGAGTAACATTACTGCAATAAGTTGTAAAAAATTCAAACTTTCAATTTGAAGCGCGTCAACAATCAAATCGTATTGAAGAATCAGGGCTAAAAAAACTAAGCCAATTAAAATGATGAGGTCCACCATACGTTCTGCAATTACTGTTCCAAAGCCCTTCTGAAAAGGAATGTTTTCGTAGCGATCCAAAACGCTTGCTCTGAGCAATTCACCAGAGCGGGGAATCCCAAGGTTAGAAATATATCCAACGAGTACCGCAAAAATAGCGTTTATGGTTTTCGGGCGGTAGCCAAGTGGCGCTAATAAATATTGCCAACGAATGGCCCTGGAAATATGGCTTAGAATTCCGAAAAAAGTTGACGCAATTACAAATCTATAATCAGCATTTTTGATGTACTTATAAATACTGTCTCGATCTTCAGGAGTTGTGTTTTGATAGCTGAGATAAATGAAAAAAAACCCAATAGCCAGAGGGATTAATATTTTTGAAAGTGATAGAACTTTCTTCAACACTTTAAGTTAAACGGTTGGTGTCTTCGTCTGGGAAAATTACTGTAGGTTTAAAGTTTTTCGCTTTTTCGAATTCCATTTGAGCGTATCCAATAATGATAACGATATCTCCTCTTTGAACTTTTCTGGCGGCAGGGCCATTAAGGGTGACTTCGCCACTTCCCCTCCTGCCCTCCATAATATAAGTTTCGAGTCGCTCACCATTGTTGATGTTAACGACCTGTACCTTTTCACCAATCAAAAAATTTGCAGCATCGATTAAATCGCGATCAATCGTGATGCTCCCTATGTAGCTCAGGTCGGCGTCAGTTACTTTAACGCGATGGATTTTTGATTTTATTACTTCTATAAGCACGGCACAAATTTAATGATTTAAGACATATCCAAATTATCAATCAGCCTTATTTTTCCTAAATAAACAGCGATAAAGGCCCTTCCAGTATCTGGGCTTTGTTTAAAATCGATCTCCTGAAGTGTTTTGGGATCACATATCACAAAATAATCCAACTTTAAAGAATCGTTTTTTTTGAAAAAATCATGGACGAGTTCACGTAGTGCTCGGTAGTTTAAAAAGGCAGATTGGGCCTTAAGCAGTCGTAACAACTGAAAAATCATGGGGGCTTTTTTTCGATCTTCCGCTCTCAACAATTGGTTACGGGAACTCATTGCAAGCCCATCGGGTTCTCTAATTATAGGACAGCCGATAATTTTTGTGTTTAGGGCCAGGGCTTTTGACAACTGTTCGATAACCCGCAATTGCTGAAAATCTTTTTCACCAAAATAAGCCCGATTGGGTTGGAAAAACTCTAAAAAACTGGAAACAACAGTGGCCACACCATGAAAGTGATTTTTTCTTTTTTTCCCTTCCATAGTTTCATCCAGTCCCCCAAGATCAAATGATCTAGCTGTAATATTATTCCCATACACATCTTCCACTGCAGGGGTATAAACAAAAATATTCTCCCTGAATTGTTCTATTTTTTTTATATCAGCATCTAAGTCTTGGGGATAGCGCTCCAAATCGGTTTTGTCATTAAACTGTGTGGGGTTGATAAAAATGGTGACCAAAACAGTGTTGTTTTCCTTTAGCGCTCTTTCTATGAGGGTCATATGGCCTTGATGTAAAGCCCCCATTGTGGGGACCATTCCTAGTGGACGTATTGGGTCAGAAAATTCATCAACCCAGGATTGGGATGAATTGAAAACCTTCATTGGCTTAAAATTAACAGGCTTAAAGATACAGAATTCGGCATATTCCGTTAAATTTTTGTAATTTCACAGCACTTTAGCCATCTCGAATAATAGAGAATTAATGAAAGATAAAAAGGTTCTAAATATCTCGTCCGAGGTGGTTCCCTACCTGCCCCAGACCAATCAAGCTATAAGTTCGTTTCAAATTCCAAAGAACATTAATGATCATGGAGGTCAAACTAGAATCTTTATGCCGCGCTATGGTCTTATCAATGAGAGAAGACATCAGCTACACGAGGTCATCCGACTTTCAGGGATGAATTTAGTGATCAATGATGTAGACATGCCCCTAATTATTAAGGTCGCCTCTATCCCAAAAGAGCGGATGCAAGTCTATTTCATTGACAATGAAGAGTATTTTAAAAGACGTGCCATCCTTCGCGATGAGAAGGACAGCCTGTTTCCAGACAATGATGAAAGAATGATTTTTTTCACCAAAGGAGTTATAGAAACTGTAAAAAAATTAAACTGGGCCCCAGATATAATCCATCTGCACGGCTGGTTTACCGCTCTTTTCCCGCTCTATATAAATACTTATTACAAGGACGATCCTGTTTTTTCTAACAGTAAAATAATTACATCAGTCTATAAAAAAGACTTTGAAGGGGTCCTTTCTGACGATTTTTACAATAAGGTTGATTTTGATGAAATTCCTCCAGACCACATTAAAAACTTAAAAAAACCTGATTTTGAAAATTTAGTTCAGCTCAGTTTAAACTTTTCTGACGGATTTGTAATGGCAGATTCAGAAACCCCCAAATCCATTGAAACGTACTCCCATAAAAAAGAAATACCAGGCCTCACTTATGAAGCCTCCCAGGATAAAGATGCTTTCGTAAATTTCTATTCTAATCATATTTTAAAATAGTAAATGTATTTTTTGAGAATGAACTTCAGTCTAGTGACTGCTTTTTTCTTTGGATTCTTTTTGCTGGTGTCTTGTGATAAAGACTACCATGCAGCAGGATCAGAGCTTCTTTCAGAAACAGGATTAGAATCTCAATTGTACGAGGCACCTGTTTTTTCTTACCAAAGAAAAGTAGATTATTTTCAAACCGATGGCCTCCCTTTGGCCCAACTGGGCAGGATCGAAATCCCTGGTTTAGGAACCACTGAAGCCAGCATCACTGCAAAACTAATATCCGCTATCAATCCTGTTTTTGGGAAATTCAGCCAGCAAAGTGAAATTGATGGGGATAATACTAACCCTGCCGTTATCAATGAAAATGAAACCATTACCAATGTTTACATAGAAATTCCTTTTTTTAACAATAGGGACGACAAAGATGCTGATGGCGTTATCGATGCGTTGGACGTAGATCCTGAAGACAGAGATAGCGATACCGATGGCGATGGAGTAAGTGATTATAATGAGACTATCGCAAACTTAAACCCACTCAACCAAGACAGTGATGGAGATGGTATTCTGGACAGTGTCGACTTGGACAACAGCAGTTATGAATACGAAAATAGCACCTATCAAATTGACTCTATCTATGGAAATCGTGAATCTTCATTTAACCTAAAGGTATATGAGCTCAAATATTTTTTATCAAAATATGACCCGGCTACCGATTTCGAAAAAGAATCAAACTATTTCTCAAATACAGATTTTTACGAAAGAGGATTTTATGGCGACAAGCTTCATGATGCCCCCGTTCAGTTAAATTTTGAAGAGCTGCGGTTCTTATATCAATATGACGACCCTGCTACAGAGGATGTGGACGAACGGCAAAAAATCGGCGCGCGCCTCACCCCCAGGATAAGGGTTCCTTTGGACCACGCATTTTTCCAAGAGAAAATCTTAGATCAGGAAGGACAAACTGTTTTTTCTGACGAAGAAAGTTTTTCTTCGCATTTAAGAGGATTAATAATTCAAACCGATCAACTTAGCGGTGATCTGTATATGTTGTTGGACATAAGAAATGCACAAATTCGGATCGAGTATGAATACGATGAGGTCGACGCAAAAGGCACCGAAACTACTTCAGACAACACCATTTCAAAATCGACAGATACTTTTATGCTACCGTTTGGCCTTCATTTCAATACCATAAGACAAGTGCAGTTGAGCCCTGAATTGGATCAAGAAATTATGGCCACTCAAGCTAACACACCCTCTCAAAAAATGTACCTCGCTGGAAATGGGATTTTTTCTACCCTACGTTTATTTGAGCCAGATCTTGAGGGACGCAACAGATTGGACATGATAAGAGAGAATGATTGGATTATCAATGAAGTTAACATGGTCTTGTATGTAGATCAATCCGTTTACAGCGGTCTCGAGTCCACCCTCCTGCCCGACCGTCTTTATTTGTATAAGTATAAAACAGGAGCGCCACTAACCGATTTCAATATCGACAACACCGCCAATAACGAAATAAGAAATAGGGATAAATACATTTATGGTGGAATACTGGAAAAAGATGAAGCCGGGCGCCCCTATCGTTATACTTTCAAAATAACAGACCATGTCAATCGTTTGATCAGAAATGACTCGACCAATGTTGAATTAGGCTTGGTTCCCTCCAGCGGTATTAACAACATTAGCTCGAAAAGAGCTGAACTTATGGACCAGCAATTTATAAATTACCCCTCCACAGGAATTCTAAATCCCAAAGGCGTTATTCTTCACGGTCACAACAGTCAAAGCAACCCTGCTGGAGATCTCAAGCTAGAGATTTTTTACACATCCTATTAGCATTAAACCCCGCTATTCAAAAGCTTACGAGAGAATTATTATTTAAATAATAATTACTGATAATAATATAATATTCAATATTTTTAGCTTATAACTATGTATTAATTTCCTACTTATACTTCATAAAAACTTCTCATTCTTAATGGTATATAGTAAAAAACTATTAATATATTTTATTTGATAGTATTTGTCTAATATAAAGCAAGGCCACACAAGCTACAGCATTGATTAGCGCTATTTTCCATCCCCAAAAAATAGTGCTCAGTAAAAGAATAAAACCCCACCACAGCGAAAACAATACCAAACCTGCACAAATTTTAATGGAACTATAAAACACAATATCATCAAAAAGTTGTAAGATTTTCCTTAAGGTAAATAAAGGAGGCTGGTTGGGCAAGGACAATAAACTGATGGTGACTTTTTTCCACCTTTTTATTGCAGAGGGTTTTACAACAGAAAGATTTTGTTCATGGATACCTTTTTTTAACACATCGAAAGCAAGTTGGGTATTTCCCAAATGAATAAATTTTTTCTTTTGGGTATATTGGTCATCATTATCGGGAAGCCACATGCATTTTTTCATGGCATCACTCAACTCGGCCCTGATTTTATTGATAACGATAGGCTTTTCAGTATCCCCCGCTTTAAAACGATCCAAGGCTATGGGATTACCGAAAACTAAATGAAGGTCACAAAAAGGCTGACTGTGGTGTCCATAATTGATCCCAACAGGAACAATATAAACAGGCTTGTCTGATGCTTCTTGAGCTTCATAAGCCAATCGGCTACTTCCTTTGGACAAAGATTGGAGATAGTACTCGCTGTGATGAGAGGCTTCAGAAAACATCATTACCCAATGATTATTTGAAAGAATACGCTTACATTTTTCAAAAATGGCCTCGTTCTTCTTAAGGCTGGCATAGCCATTCCTGATTCTGTAAACAGGGAGCATACTCAAGGCATCTAAAAACCACTGAAACGGACCGCCAAAAACATCACTTCGCGTTAGGGATGTTACCCTTTTGTGAATATTACAACCCACCAACAGTGGATCCAGAAACGCCCCTTGATGGTTCGGGGAAAACAATACCCCCCCTTTTTTGGGAATGTTTTCCAACCCATAAATTTTAATATCTCTAAAATAAAAATGACTGGCAAGCTTAAAAGTATATTTAATGATTATATAAAAGAGTTTTTTCATCAAGCTGTTGTTATAATAGCATATGGCTCATAAACGGTTCCTTAAAATCATACTAAATAATCATTGCATACAATTTAATAAAAACAAAAAATATAGGAGTGTATTGCCCTGTCAGATATAGAAATTTTTTAGAAGCTTATTTTTTTTATTATATTGAATGGTTTGTTAGCTGGTAACGGTCACAATATAAAAATGGTGAAAAAACAATTAAAACCCTTTTAAATGAACAAGCAAGAGATATTTGATTTTAAGTTTTATGAATGGGAAAAGAAATTTCACGATCGCCCATTTTTAAAACAACCTTTTGGAGATCGATGGGAAACCTACTCCTGGTCTGAAGCAGGCCAAATGGCCAGAAAATTAGCTACAGGGCTAAAGTCCTTAGGATTGAGAAAAAATGCCCATATAGGTTTAATTTCAAAAAATTGCCGCGAGTGGATAATCGCTGATTTGGCCATCATGATGGCAGGCTATATTTCGGTTCCGTTTTTCCCTTCTTTAAAGGGAGAAGAGTTGGAGTTTTTATTGGATTTTGGTGATGTTGACCTTCTGTTTGTAGGAAAAATAGAAACTTGGGAGGATATAAAAGATCACATCCCTAAAAATCTCCCCTTAATTACATTTCCACAATACAAAGGGTGTTCAAAAGTGGATCGAGGACAGGAGTGGTTTAATTTTATCGACCACCACCAATCCCTTCAAAACCCTCATACACCTGAGCTTTCAGATATTTGGACCATTATTTTCACTTCAGGGACTACGGGAAACCCAAAAGGAGTAGAGCTGTCTTTTTTGGCTTTGGATCAGACCAAAATCATAACAGAACAAGTAAATCCATTAAAGATCGATTTTTCTGGTAATAATGACTTTATCTCCTATCTTCCACTCAACCACATTGCCGAACGCGTGGTAGTGGAGCATGTTTGTCTACGTTTTGGTGGGTCACTTTCATTCGTGGAATCATTGGATACATTTGCAAAAAACCTCAAAGAAATACAACCTCACGTGTTTTTTGCAGCACCACGGATATGGACAAAATTCCAGTTGGGGATATTGGGAAAAATCCCTCAAAAAAAATTGAATGTTTTATTGAAAATCCCAATTTTATCCGGTTTTATAAAGCGTAAACTAAAAATGAATTTAGGCTTGAGCAGGGCCAGATCAACAGTTTCAGGATCTGCCCCACTGCAACTCTCCGTCATAGAATGGTTTAAAAGGGTTGACGTCTTTATTACCAATGGCTATGGCATGACTGAAAATTGTGCCATTTGTACTCAAGTTGATGGCAGGGATTTCGACAAACTCAAATCTGTTGGTAAACCTCAATGTGGGGTGGAAGTAAAAATTGATCCCTCAAATGATGAAATCCTTATGCGCGGTCCATTTGTAATGGATGGCTACTATAAAAATGAAAAGCTAACAAAAGAAACATTAGTAGATGACTGGCTCAGAACCGGAGACAAAGGCCGTTTGGACGAAGACAACTATTTGTATGTAACCGGCAGGGTTGTTGACAGCTTTAAAACATCAAAAGGAAAATTTATTGAACCGCTGACCCTTGAAAAATATTTTGGTAGAATTGAAGAATTGGAGGAAGTTTGTGTAACAGGGAGAGGAATGCCACAACCTATTGCCATTGCCCAATTATCTGAGATTGGTAAAACTCTTCAAACAGACGAAATTATAGAGTTTTTACATGAAAAATTAAAGGTAATCAATGCGGGCTTGGTGAACTATAAGAAACTCTCTACCCTTGTCCTGGCCAAAGAGCCTTGGACCGAGGACAATAAAATTTTGGGGCCAACACTAAAAATTAAAAGAGACAACGTAGAGAAAATGTATGGAGGGAAATATAAATCTTGGTATGAAGACAAAGAGAGCGTTTTATTCGAAAAATAGTATATTTACCAATGGACTTGTAAATTATTATTTGTATCACAATAATTTTATTTTCCCAAAAGAGCTAATAAAATAAAAACCACCAAGTTTAAAAAACTAATTTATCCGAAACTAAACAATTAATTATGAAAAAACTAACTATGCTGAGAACCATATTTACTATGGCTCTGGTATTAAGCGTCAGCTTTTTGCATGCTCAAAATACAGTAAATGGTGTTGTTGTAGACCAGGAAAATGGTCAACCACTCCCTGGTGTTAACATTCTTGTAAAAGGCAGTTTTAACGGGGTATCAGCCGATTTTGACGGTAATTTTACCCTCACTACCGATCAGGAATTTCCAATTACCTTGGAAGTAAGTTATTTAGGATTTAAGACCCAGATTATCAAAGTGGGCTCCTCACAAGACAAGCTTAGTATTTCTCTCGCACCTGGCAGTGATGCGTTGGACGAAATTGTGGTTGCAGCCTCAAGATATGCCCAAAAAATCTTTGAATCTCCTATTACGATTGAAAAATACGGGGCAGTAAGAATAAGCCAATCTCCAGCTGCAGATTATTTTAATGGTCTCGAAAACGTGAAAGGTATTCAACTTCAACAAGGAGGTTTGATGTTAAATCAAGTAGTAACAAGAGGTTTTGCAACAGTTTATAATGAGGGATTTGTCACCTTAGTTGACATGATGAACAATATGTCTCCGTTATTTGGCTTTGCAATGGGAAATTTAGTCGGATTAAATGAATTAGATGTACAAAGTGTTGAAGTAATTCCTGGTCCAGCTTCCGCTTTGTATGGAGCCGATGCCTACAAGGGAATAATGTTCCTTAACAGTAAAAATCCCTTTGAGCACGAAGGAATAAGTGCGTATTATAGAACTGGGGTCACAGACCAAGAAGTTGCAGGGCAAAATCCTTTCACCGACATAGGTGTAAGATTGGCTACAAAACTGGGTGATAAATGGGCAATCAAAGCGTCATTGAATCACAAAAAAGGAACCGAATGGATGCCCGCGGATTATTCACATCAGCCCATTGTTGGACAAGAAACGGATCCAAATTATTCAAAAGATGCATCCGATTACAATGGTTTAAATATCTATGGTGAAAGATCATTTCCCAGTGCTTTCACATGGCAACTCGTAGGACTACTGAACCCTGCAGCAGGAGCACTTGCTTCGGCTGCCCCTAATTATTTTGATACTGTAATGAGTACAGGATATATGGACAGAGAAATGGTTTCAAATAATGCTGAAAACACCAGAGGGTTATTCGCCATCCATTTCCGTCCTGATAATAAAACTGAAGTAAGTTTAACCTCACTCATCGGTGGAGGTGACTCACCACTTCAAGGATTCGGCCGATATGCCATCAAAGGATTCCAGATTGAACAACATAAACTCCAAATCGATAGTGGTAGGCTAAACTTCCGAGCATACTATACCAGAGAGCAAGACGGAGACAGCTATCAACTGTCTGCTGCTGGAGCTATTGTAGCAAACCATCCAACCTCCAACCCTGCAGATTTGAGCTCAGTAGGATTAGGAACCTTTAGTGGGTATCAAGGTTGGTTTACTAATTACAACCTCACTTACATGGGTGCCCTTGCTCAGGCCAATGGTCTACCGCCTAATTTGCTCGGAATTGGAGGACTGATCCAAAATGTTGTTGCTCCTCACATTATGACAGGAGGGAGCTCTATCAATCAGCTGAGTGGATTACCTGGAGGAAATACCAATTTTGCTCATATAGCTGCCAGAACTGCAGCGAATCAAGGGATGTTAAAGCCCGGAAGTGCAGCCTTCGAAGCAGCTTTTAATGGTGCCATTTCTACAAACCTCCCAGTGGTTAACGGAGGTTCTGGAATTTTTGATGATACAAAAACTTATAATTATGAGTTAAATTATGATTTATCTGGTTTGACCGAGAAAACAGATTTCCTGGTTGGCGGATCTATGAGGAAAACAGAGCTCAACTCAAAGGGTACTATATACTCGGATCAGAATGGACCCATTGAATATAACGAGCTTGGCGCCTATGTTCAAGGCGTGACAAGATTATTTAGTGACAGAGTTAACCTTACAACTTCTATTAGATTAGATAAGCATGAATTTTTCGATGCTAATATCACCCCAAGGTTAGCCGCACTGATAAAAATCGATGAGAATCAAAACTTTAGAGTTTCTTACCAAACAGGATTTAGAAACCCAACTAACCAAGACCAATATATCGGTCTTTTTGCCGGTGACGTAACTCTATTCGGAACTTCAAAGGACAATATTGGCAGATACAATGGAACTGTTGTTTTGTCCAATGGGACTCCATTCCAATATACGGGGGATTTTGTATTCAATAATGCCTACACATTGTCTGGTGAAACTATAAACTTAGAAAATGTACACGCTGAGAGAATAACATCATATGACCTTGGTTATAGATACCAGAAATCTGGTTTTAGTTTTGATATTTCCGCCTATTACAGTATTTACAACGATAAGATAGGATCAACAGATGTATATGTTCCTGCCATTGGTTTAGCCGGTGTTACTTTACAAAACTTTCTTCAAACAGGTAGTTTCGCAATCTATCAAGCAGATTCAAACGCTGACGTTGACATGAAAACATATGGTATGAGTGCTGAAATGATCAAAAAACTATCTAATAAATTCACTATGAATGTCATTTACGATTACAACAAACTCGATTACAATCCTGCTGTAGGTTCAACTTTCGAAGCATCATTCAATACTCCTGAGCACAATATCAAGGCTGGACTATTAGGAGACTTTGATCAATTTAGTTTTAATCTGTCAGGACGTTATACTTCGGAATACCTCTACGAAGCTTCCTTTGTTGATGGGATAATTGATGCCAGAACTGTCGTGGACGCTCAAGTGACTTACGAACTCCCCTCTTTAAACACTACCCTCAAAGTGGGTGGAAATAATATTACAGGAAAAGAATATTTCAGTGTGCTTGGGGGAGGAAAAATAGGATCTATCTATTACGCTTCAATTAATTTTGACTTCTAATTTCTAAGTGTAAATTTATTTAACTAAGGCATCCACATATGGATGCCTTTTTTTGTAAAGTGGGATTGTGATTATTACTTTTTACTATATATTTACACATTAAAATTCTAACAAATTTTACTCATAAATATGGCATACTCACCTGGAATTGTTTCACAGATTATTGGCCCTGTAGTAGATGTAACATTCGCTGGAGAAGACAATGCTCTTCCCAAAATATATGATTCCCTTGAAATTTCTAAAAATGATGGCACTCAATTGGTGCTAGAAGTACAATCCCATATTGGAGAAAATACCGTGAGAACGGTCTCAATGGATTCAACGGATGGACTGAGTCGAGGAACAGAGGCAAAGGCAACGGGAAACCCCATCCAAATGCCAATAGGTAAAGAGGTTTACGGAAGACTTTTCAATGTAATTGGAGATGCTATTGATGGTTTGGGAAACTTGCCAAAAGAAAATGGGCGTCCCATTCACCGACAGGCACCTGCCTTTGAAGACTTATCTACCTCCACAGAAGTACTCTTTACAGGAATAAAAGTAATTGATCTGATTGAACCCTACGCTAAAGGAGGTAAAATTGGATTGTTTGGAGGCGCCGGCGTTGGAAAAACAGTACTTATTCAGGAGTTAATTAACAATATTGCGAAAGGCCACGGAGGGCTCTCTGTTTTTGCAGGTGTTGGAGAAAGAACTCGAGAAGGAAATGACCTGCTTCGAGAAATGTTAGAATCGGGTATTATAAAATATGGCGACGACTTTTTACATTCCATGGAAGAGGGAGGCTGGGATTTAACCAAAGTGGACAAAAAAGCCATGCTAGAATCTAAAGCTACTTTCGTATTTGGACAGATGAATGAGCCTCCAGGAGCAAGAGCTCGGGTAGCGCTATCAGGTCTGACGATTGCAGAATACTTTAGAGATGGTGCCGGAGACGGGCAAGGAAAGGATGTTCTTTTCTTTGTAGACAATATATTCCGTTTCACTCAAGCAGGATCTGAAGTGTCTGCACTTTTGGGGCGTATGCCCTCAGCAGTAGGCTACCAACCCACATTGGCCACAGAAATGGGCGCCATGCAAGAAAGAATTACCTCGACTAAAAATGGATCGATTACCTCGGTTCAAGCAGTATATGTTCCTGCAGATGACCTGACTGATCCCGCTCCTGCTACTACTTTTGCTCACTTAGACGCTACTACAGTATTGTCCCGAAAGATTGCTGAGCTTGGGATATACCCCGCAGTAGATCCTTTGGATTCTACCTCACGTATATTGACTGCTGACATCCTTGGGGATGAACATTATAATTGCACCCAAAGGGTTAAGGAACTTCTTCAGCGTTACAAAGAACTCCAAGACATCATTGCCATTTTGGGAATGGAAGAACTATCAGAAGAAGATAAATTAGCGGTTTCAAGAGCACGTAGGGTTCAGCGTTTTTTATCCCAACCTTTTCATGTAGCAGAACAATTTACAGGAATTCCAGGGGTGTTGGTAGATATAAAAGACACCATCAAAGGTTTCAATATGATTATGGATGGTGCATTAGATCATCTCCCAGAAGCCGCATTCAACCTTAAAGGAACCATTGAAGACGCTATCGAAGCTGGTGAAAAAATGTTAGCAGAAGTATAATGCATTTAGAAATCGTATCTCCCGAAGCCACTTTATTCAGTGGAGAAGTTTCCTCCGTAACCGTCCCAGGGAGCGCAGGCTCCTTTCAAATGTTAAATGATCATGCTCCCATCGTTTCTACACTAAAACAAGGCACTGTGACCATTAATGGAAAAATAGAAGTACAGGATGCCTTTAAGGCCAAATTCAAGCAAATGAGCTCTGATATAACCCTTTTTAAAATTAGTGCTGGAACGGTTGAAATGAAGAACAACAAAATGATTCTACTCGCGGATTAGCCTTCACTCAGCCTACCTAAACTACACCCACAGATGAAAAAAAATTGCGCGGCTGCTTTTCTCAGTCTTGTCTCTTATTTAAACCCTCTAAATGCGCAGCTCGATTCACCATCAGACTCACTCTTCAACCAAAAATTAGAAGAAGTATTTCTTTCCTCCAACCGTTTGGAAACAACACTTACCCAAAATTCTAAAACAATAAACATAATCACCGCGGATCAAATCCGAAAAAGTGGGGTCACACATCTCGTAGACATATTACAACAAATCGGAGGAGTCGATATTCAAAGAAGAGGTACAGGACCCACACAAGCCGATCTAAAAATCAGAGGAGGAACCTTTGATCAAACACTTTTACTTATCGACGGAATCAAATTAGACGATGCGCAAACTGGTCATCACACCCTCAACTTTTTGCCGCCACCCCAAATGGTAGCCCGAATAGAAATTATCAAAGGACCCGCGGCAAGGGCCTACGGTCAGAATGCTTTAACAGGAGCTATTAATATAGTAACCCAAACAGAAACGCCGAAAATGCTCTCGGTCGACCTACAACACGGCAGCTATGATCAAACAAATGGATCCTTGTATGTCAGTGACACTAAAGAAAAAACCAGTTTAATAGGATTTGTCTCCAAAAATACTTCAGACGGCTATCGCTACAATTCGGACTACAATCACAATCAATACTTTGTAAAATCCAGTTTTAACCGACACAAAACACCCTTACACATGATTACCTCATTTTCAGACAGAAAATTTGGTGCCAACGGTTTCTATGCTTCTCCCTCGGCAGTGGATCAGTATGAGGAAACACAGGGGAGTTTGGTCTCCCTGTCCCAAAGACACCAATTGGGAAACTGGATATTTAAACCCAAGTTATATTGGCGCAGAGGCCAAGATATGTACGAGTACATTCGCAATAATCCCAAAATATACCGGAACCTTCATATTACCCATAAAGTGGGTGGTGCCTTGGATGTTTCTTTACCCTCTAAGTTGGGCATAACAGGGGTGGGTGTTGATATCTCCAAAGTCAGTATTCGGAGTAATAATTTAGGTAATCGCAAAAGGACCATGATGAACTTCTTTTTGGAGCACCGTTTTTATTTTTTTGATAATACACTCGACATTACCCCAGGGATTTCCATCAACTATTTTTCTGATTTTGGTACGCATAGCTTTCCAGGGGTTGACCTGGGATGGCAATTGAACTCCAATGTAAGGGTATATGCCAATGCAGGCGCTACTTTCCGAATCCCTACATTTACGGATCTGTTCTATTCAGATCCCTCTACTTTGGGCAATGCCAACCTCAAACCAGAAGAGGCCAATACCAAAGAAGTCGGTATCCGATTTACAAAATCAAAGGTTACTGCATCGGTTGCCTATTTCAACAGAAAATCAAAAAACCTGATTGACTTTGTCAAAAATAGTGATGACAGCAGTGTTCCTTTTATGGCCCAGAATATTCAAGAAGTCACCACCAATGGAATTGATTTGGAACTCCTGCACCACCTAAAATTCAACTCACAGCTCCACCAGTTCAAAATCAATTATTCTTATTTAAATAATTCACTCGAAAAAAGCGACTACAGCTTTTCTCGATATTCCATTAACAATGATTTAAAACACCACATTACTGGGACCTACAATCTGGCCCTTTCCCAAGTATTTGACACCTTAATTGCACTAAAATATGTTGAGCGTAATTCTGGAATCGTCTACAGGGTGGTGGATATTTCTGCCCAATTGACATTGCGACAGTTTCTTCTCAGTTTTTATTTTAATAATATTTTTAACACCCGATACTGGGAATCCAACTTGGTGCCCATGCCCAAGGGAAACGGGCTAATAGGGGTTCGCTATTCTTTATGATATTCTAATCTGAGAATATTATTCATAATAATTGCTGTTTCCCAACCACGGTATTGCATGGCTTCCCAAACTTTTTTCTTTCGAATGGTAAGGGGTTTTTCTTGGTGGGATGTCCAAAATTTTTCGGCCAATGTTTCAGCACATTCTGAATAGGCGTCATCAGAAATTTCGTTCATGGCATTTTTGATGTTCCAATCAGAAATGTTACGCTGTTTGAGCGCTCTTACCAATCTATTTTTACCCCATTTTTTGATCTTAAACTTACCCCGTACAAAGTGCTCAGCAAAACGGGTTTCGTTGAGATAATTTTGTTCTATAAGATAAGAAACCACTGTATCGTTCTGATTTCCGTATACTTTCATCCGCTGAAGTTTTAAAAGTACTTCTTGATGACACCGCTCTTGATAGGCACAATACCGTTCCATTTTTTTTTGAATTTCTGCCAGAGAAGGCATTGCGTTGTTCATAGCTAAAATTTAAAAGGATAGTTCCTCAATGATGACACAATTATAATTAATTTAATTGGGACATCAAATCTTATACCATGGTGAAAGGCAACAAAAAGACAAACAAAGGTAAAATTATTAGGGGAAGTAATGGCGAGGGCCGCCCTTGTAAAAAAAGTAAACCAATTCGGCAATAAACACTTTTGATTGTAACGCTTTTTTATCCCTAAGTAATCCGTTTGTATTTCTAAAGGATAGCGCTTCTCTAGAGAGTTCCGAGCAAAAAAAAACCGCCTTAAAACAAGGCGGTTTTTTAGTTATTTAGTTCTGAGCAATCTTCTGTTTTGATCCAGAAAACGGAACTCTAAATACATAAAAGCATCACGTGGTACAACTTGTATCCACTTTTTGTATTTGATGCACCAGCTGGCCCGGATGGATGGGAAACCACTGGTTAGATAGGCTGCAATAAAAGGATGTATATGTAAAAACACCTTCTTTTTTTTGTTTTGCCTGTTCTTGACAATTTTGTCAAGTTCTGCGTTGATTTTGTCTATTAAAACGATAGGGGCTTCAACCTCACCTTTTTTATTAGGGTTGGATTCTCTGGTTTTAATATTCATTTCTGGACGTACGCGCTGACGCGTAATTTGAATTAGTCCAAATCTTGAGGGTGGTAGAATTTTGTGTTTTGTTCTGTCACTTTCCATCTCTTTAAGAAGATGTTCAAAAAGCTTTTTTCGATTTTCGTTGGTGTTAAGATCAATGAAGTCAACCACAATTATGCCTCCCATATCTCTCAGCCTCAGTTGCCGTGCAATTTCGCTCGCAGCGATCATGTTGACTTCAAAGGCAGTTTGTTCTTGGGACCTGGCCTTGTTTGATCGATTTCCACTATTGACATCGATAACGTGAAGGGCTTCAGTGTGTTCTATCACCAAGTAAGCGCCTTTTTGCATGGACACAGTTTGGCCAAATGAGGTTTTAATCTGTCTTTCTATTCCAAAGTGATCAAATATTGGAGTATTTCTATTTTTAAAATACCTTACAATTGAAATCTTGTCGGGCGCAATCGTTTTCAAATAATCCTTTATTTCGACCAGCATCTCCGGGTCATCTACGTGTATGCCAGTGAAGTCATTGTCGAAAATATCTCGTAAAATAGAGGAAGATCGATTTATCTCACTGAGAATCTTTGTGGGATAATTGTTTACTTTCCCTAACCGCTCACATAAGTTTTTCCAACGGCCGAGCAATTGTTGCAAATCGGCGTCTAACTCTCTTACTTTTTGATTTTGAGCTACAGTTCTTATGATAACTCCAAAACCTTTTGGCCTAATACTTTTTACCAGTTTTTTTAACCGATTTTTTTCAGCATTACTTTCAATTTTTTGCGAAATCGAAATACGGTCAGAAAATGGAATGAGTACCATAAACCTGCCAGCTAGTGACAGCTCAGAACTCACTCTGGGTCCTTTAGTGGAGATGGGTTCTTTTACAATCTGAACCAGAATTTGTTGCTGGGACTTTAGGTAATCTTGTATGGATCCATCTTTTGGTATTTCTTTTTCAAAACGAAAATTATTTAATGAATAGTCTTTGTTTCTACCTGAGTTAATGTTCTTAAAAAAATTTAATAATGAAGGTAAATTAGGCCCAAGGTCGTGGTAGTGCAAAAAACCGTCTTTTTCATGACCAACGCCAACAAAGGCTGCATTTAGTCCAGAGATTGGTTTTTTGATTTTGGCGACATAGATATCACCTACCGAAAACTTGTTGTCATCTACTTCTTTATTGAGCTCAATTAATTTTCCATCCTTGAGCAGTGCAAAATCAACAGCAGAGGATTTCGATCGTATAATCAGTTCTTTATTCACTCTGTTGAATTTTAGTTACGACTGTTGCTAAACTAGTCGTTGTTAAACAATAGTTTTTCAGGATTTTCCTGAAGATACTGTTTTAGCAGTATCATATGTCAATGAACGTTGGAGTATATTTTAAGTGTATTTCCAAACACTATTTTTTCTTGTGGCGATTGGCTCTACGACGCTTTTTTCGTTTGTGCGTGGCTACCTTATGCCGTTTTCTCTTTTTACCACTGGGCATATTTAAACTTTAAGTTTGAATTCATAATGATTTATTGAACTACTTCCACCTTAGCTTTGACGCTACTTGTAAATATTTTGGCGGGTTTAAAGGCGGGAATGTTATGGGCGGGGATTTTTACAGCAGTATTTTTAGAAATATTTCTGCCGGTTTTTTCAGCCCTTGTTTTGATGATAAAACTGCCAAAACCACGTAAATAGACATTTTCTCCTCCTTCTAAAGAATCTTTAATCTCCTTCATAAAGCTTTCTACGGTTGCTTGAACGTCTGTTTTGTCTATTCCCAATTTGTCAGATATGCTGGTAACGATATCAGCTTTTGTCATAGTTAGTTAGTATTAATTTTAGCGTTTTAAAGGATTGCAAATATAAAAATTAAAATGATAATTCATTTAGTCTTACCTTTTTATATTTACGGATGCTTTTAGTTGATAACCTAGTATTTCTAAGATAAATGGCTTTTCATCAAAAACTATTGTATTGGTATGATGAGAATCGCAGATCATTTCCTTGGCGAGACAATAAGGATCCCTACAGGGTATGGCTGTCAGAAATTATTTTACAGCAAACACGTGCTGTGCAGGGTTTGCCCTACTATGAAGCCTTTATTACCGCTTTTCCCACCATTAGAGATCTTGCTACGGCCAGTGAAGACCAAGTGCTAAAACTTTGGCAAGGTCTGGGTTATTACACCAGAGCACGAAATTTGCACACTACTGCCAAAATTGTTGTTGATTGCTACGGAGGTAATTTTCCGGCAGAATTTCAGGAGATAAAAAAATTAAGAGGCATTGGGGATTATACAGCCAGTGCCATTTCCTCTATTTGTTTCCAGCAACCCCAGGCTGTAGTGGACGGTAATGTCTATAGGGTGCTGTCAAGAATCTTCGGTATTGACCTTCCCATTGACGGCTCCAGCGCCCACAATCACTTTAAAAATAAAGCGCAACAATTGATGCGAAATGCTCCTCCTGGGGATTTTAATCAAGCCTTGATGGAGTTTGGAGCACTCCAATGTACTCCAAAGAATCCAGATTGTGAACACTGTATTTTCAAAAGTGAATGTGTGGCTTTTAAAAATGAAAAAGTAGCATTACTACCCGTGAAAGTTAAAAAGGTAAAAGTCCAAAAACGCTATTTTCATTATATAGTATTAACCGATACTTCTAAAAACACATTGTTAGAAAAAAGAACGGGAAAAGGTATCTGGCAAAACCTCTACCAATTTCCGCTCATAGAAACCGAATCAAGACAAAATCCCTTCAAAAAACAAAATATTGACAGCTTGTTGGCTAAGAAGAATATTGATGACGACTATGTAATGGAAAAATGGAATGAAAAAGCAATTTTTCATAAACTGACGCACCAACATTTAGAAATAAATTTTTGGATTGTAAGGCTTATTAATTGTAAAATTTTAAAAACCAACAGCAGCTCATTGAAGGACTTTCCAATGCCCAAGGTTCTTCAAAATTTTAGAGATAATTTTTTTACAAACTGATCGTGATTTATTACATTTGAGATACTAATCCAAAAATCTTCTATCATGAGCGGTACATTAAACAAAGTTATGTTAATTGGCCATCTCGGAGACGACGTGAAAATGCATTATTTCGACGGAGGTGGATGTTTGGGAAGATTCCCACTGGCAACGAATGAGGTTTACACCAATAAAACCTCTGGCGAAAAAGTTACAAACACAGACTGGCACAACATTGTAGTGCGAAACAAAGCAGCCGAGGTTTGTGAGAAATACCTCGGTAAAGGGGATAAAGTTTATATTGAAGGTAGAATCAAGACTAGGAAGTGGCAAGATCAAGAACAAAAAGATCGGTACACCACAGAGGTAAATGTAGACGAGTTTACTTTTTTGTCCACTAAGAAAAATGATGCTGAAGGGTCCGCCCCAACCTCCGCTAACCCCCCAGCATCCGATGAAGCTCCGCCCGAAAGCGATCTTCCTTTCTAATCAAAGTAAAATTAATTGGATCCTGACCCTTTAAGTTTATTGATTTTATCCGTAGAAATACAGGGTTCTTTATTGATTCAACTGCTTGTTTTAACCCTATTATTAGTCACTTCAGCCCTTATTTCTGGAGCTGAGGTGGCTTTTTTTTCGTTGACTAAAGACCAATTGGAGTCAGAGAAAGAAAAAAAATCGCGGCAAATAGAAGTCATCCAAAAAATGCTAGATAAACCCAAAAGACTACTGGCCACCATTTTGATTACGAACAATTTTATCAATATTGCCATAGTATTGCTTTTTGCAAATCTTGGTGAGGAATTGTTCAGTCAAATCGAAAACCCATTGCTGGTTCTTTTGATAGAAATTGGTTTGATTACTTTTTTGATACTTTTTTTCGGAGAGATTCTGCCAAAAATATACGCCAACAGAAACGCGTTTAGTTTTTCCAAAACCATGGCGTTTCCAATTTTTACAATAGATCGCTATTTTTTATTTTTTATGACCATCCCCATGAGTAATATTACCCGATTTATGGAATCCCGATTGGCGAGAAAAAACAACGAGTTTTCAATCGATAAATTATCACAGGCCTTAGAGTTGACCGATGAGGAGGAAACGACAAAAGAGGAGCATAAAATTCTTCAGGGCATTGTAAACTTTGGTAATACTGACACAAAACAAGTCATGTGTCCCCGTATTGATGTATTTGCGTTGACCGAGGAGATGGATTTGGAAACCATAGTCCCGCTCATCCTTGAAAAAGGATTTTCGCGTGTGCCTGTTTATAAAGAAAATATGGACAACGTTACGGGTATTCTTTACACCAAAGACTTACTGCCCCACTTGGAAGACGTAACCTTTGAATGGCGCAGCCTACTAAAACCCGCTTTCTACGTACCTGAAAACAAAAAATTAGATGATTTGTTAAGGGAGTTTCAACAGAAAAAAATTCACTTGGCCGTTGTCGTAGATGAATATGGGGGAACCTCGGGCGTCATCACCCTTGAGGATGTAATTGAGGAGATTGTCGGGGACATCAGTGATGAATTCGACGATGATGAATTGGTTTATTCCAAGTTAGATGATCACACAATAGTTTTTGATGCAAAAATCAACCTAAAAGATTTCTATAAAGTAATCGGCTTGGAGGATGAAGAAATTTTTGAAAAATCCAAAGGCGAATCTGAATCAATAGCAGGTTTCGTTTTAGAGGTGGCGCAGTTCTTCCCCAAGGTGGGACAGGTCGTCGAGTATGAAGGTTATAAGTTTGTTGTCGAATCTGCAGACCGAAGGAGAATAAAAAGAATAAAGTTGATTTTACCTACCTCCAAATGACTGTGATTAGTCGACTAATCGTTCTAATGGTGATTTTGACAGGAACAGCAGCTTGCGAAACCTCCTATGGGCCCAAGCCAAAAGCCTTATTGCGCCTCCAATATCCTGTGCCACAATACACCGATGCCCCTGCTGCGTTTTCATTTGGTTTTAAATATAACAATTGGGCAGAACTCAAAGGATTGGAAAAAAAAGCACCCGACCTTTACTATGCCGATATGAAGGCAACATTGTACCTGTCTTACATATCCGTAAAAGACAATATAGATTCTTTGTTGAATGATGCTTACCAACTCCCTGGAAAACATATGATTAAAGCTGAGGAAATTCCGGAGCGGGTATTTATCGCTCCAGAAAATAGGGTGTATGGGACGTTGTTCACAGTAGTGGGAAATGCCGCCTCTCAGCTCCAGTTTTTCCTTACAGACTCTACAGATCACTTTCTGATGGGTTCCTTGTATTTCTACTCTAGGCCCAATTATGACTCTATTATGCCTGCTTCTAAATATGTGGAACGGGATGTTATCCATTTAATGGAAACTTTACGCTGGAAGTATTAGTCTAAGAGTTCGAAATTATTAACAGCATAAGCCTCCCCTGTATTCAAAACGACTTCGGTAACCTGAGTAGGGGTCAGTGACGCTGCATCGAATGTCAAGGTAGCTTTTTGAGTTTCAAAATCCACCTTAGCCGCCATGATTCCTCTGGTATTATTGAGATTTTTTTCGATAACAGCTGCGCAACCCATGGCGCAAACCATTCCCCCAATTTCCATTGACATTTTTTGGGATTTTTCAAAGACCACCTTGGTGACTTCCGGTGAAGTATCCACAACAATTGTTTTTGGTGCAGCACTGTTTTTACAGGCAGAAAGCGTCAAAAATAAAAATCCGATAAAGTTTAAAAAAAGGTTTTTTCTCATAGGTCAAAGATAATGCAATTAAAAAAATCAGCTGTTCTTTTCAGCAATACATCAGGGTCTCATGAATTTTTTTATTCAAACATACTGTCCTCCATAGGTTCGTTTAGTGAGATGGACTTTATGTTAAAATCAATTTTCTGAGGCCCCATATTTTGTTTTATCAGATGTGGGAACAGTATGCCCTCTACCGCTTTGAATGCACCATAGGATGTAGTGGCAGACTGGATTTGCCCTTGTACTTCATTGGTTTCAACGGATTGGAGCTTTAGAAAATCATCAACGGAATAATAAATAGATTTTTTGTCAGACCATTTAATTTCATAAGCGTCCTTTCCATCAATAGAAACAACGCCAACCAGTGTAATTTCATTCTGATCGACATCCAACTCGGGAAACAATGCAGCTTCTTTTAGGGCATTTTCAAATTCTGCTGCTTCCATCTCGACCTTTTGCCCTCGCATTTCGTTATATCCCTTTTCGGTGTTGATGACAGTCTTTTGCATAACATTACCCATCATACTCACCTCCAATAACATTTGTTTCTTATTGGTTTGTCGGTTAGAAACTTGAATGGTCATGCCTTGCATACTGGCCTCGGATAAAGTGGCTATCGATTTAACGGCCTCCAATTTCTCTCGCCCTCCAATCGTCGCAATGTAGCCTTCAATAACTCTTTTTGCGGTAACCCCCTCGGGCATGGTTTTGGAAAATTCGGGACGGACTGTTGTGTTACCATATTTGTCGTAGAAGTTTACTTTTAATGGTTGTCCGTTGAATTCAATCTTTTCCAAAGGGGCTAAAATATCACTCCCTTTTCCGGTTACAACAATCCGCAATTGGTTGGGATTAAAGTATTTTTGGGAAACTCTTTGAATGTCCTCTTGAGTTACTTTTTGAATATTTTTTAGTAGATTGTTGTAAAAATTGTCCGGTAAATTTTGGGTTTTGGTGTTGTAAGCAAAATTTGCAATGTTTTCGGGATTCTCCATTGAGCGAATCAAGGATCCTGCGTATTTTTTCTTTACCAGTTTTAATTCATCCTCTGTAACCATTTCCTTATTCATTCGATCAATTTCATAGAGTAGCTGCACCACCGCACTGTCGCTTACAGCATTTCGTACCGCGGCAAATGCACGCATTCTCGATTTGGTCTTGTAATTAAAGGTATACCTCGAATAGGAACCGTAGGTGTACCCCTTGTCCTCCCTTAGGTTGAGAAACAATCGGGCTTCTCCACCTCCGCCTAAAATCTGATTGGCAATCGTGAGTGCATAGTAGTCTGGATTGTTCTTGTCTATACTTGCTGTGCTTAAAAGAGAAATTTCTGATTGAACAGCATTGGGCATTTCTACAAAATCAATTTGGGTTTGGGTTACGTTTTCAGGATCGGGAAATACTGTAGACACTACTTTGCCTTTATCCCATTTATCCAGATATTTTTTAGTGAGCATTTTAGCACTGTCAAAATCAATATCACCCACAATAATGACATAGGTGTTTTGGGCATGGATTCTTTTTTGATATTGTTTTTCTAAGTCTTCAAGCACAACTTTTTTGACACTTTCCTCCGATACATATTCACCATAAGGGTGGTCACTCCCATAGGAAAGAAGATTTTCAACACGCCTAGCAGCCGCTTTAACATCTTTTTCCTCTGACCTTAAACCCTCTAAAGTTTTTTCAACCTCTTTTTGAAATTCCTCAGCGGTAAAATTTGGATTGAGCAGCGCATCGGCCATCATTTCAAAGACTCTTGGAAAGTAGCGCTTTAAAGAACTGCCATAGGCTCCCTCCGAATAGACATTTAAGCTGGCGCCCATAAAATCGATTTCTTCATTAAAATCGTCCTTTGGAATATTCATAGACCCTTTTCCCATCATGCTGGAAAGAAGTCCTGACACCCCCGCTTTTTCACCTTCAACATAGAGGGGGTTATCAATCCGCAAGGATACAGATACTTGAGGTAGTTTGTGATTTTCTACCACTAAAAGGGTAATACCGTTCTTGAATTGATGTTCCTGAGGTGTTCCAAAATTGATGTCTGGGGCAGGCCCAGGTTTGGGTTGTACAGAACGGTCGATCTGTCCTTGGACATTGCTGTAAAAAGCAAAGCATGCTAATACTATTATGGCTCTAATCATTTTTCTTCTTTTTGAGATTCGGGTAGATAGTATAATTCCAAACGTTGATTTGTATTAAGATATTTACGGGCGACTTGTCTAATGTCCTCTCGGGAAATGTATTTGTAAAGGTCAAGTTCGTCATTGATCAAGTAGGTATTTCCATCGTAAAAAGCATAATACTCCGCCAATGAATTTGCTACACCTTCAATATTAGCATTGGCACTTACAAATTCTGATTCAAACTGGTTCTGTAGTTTTTGATAGTCTTTTTCAGAGATGAGTTCATTTTTAATTTTTTCGACCTCCTCATCAATTTCCGCAACCAACGTGGTGAGCGTTGTTTCCCCCAATGGTAAACTTAAAATTACATATGTACTGTAGTCCTCATTATTCATGTTGAAGGCTGCAACCTGAAGGGACATTTTTTGATTGTCGACCAATTTCTTGTAAAGTTTAGAACTTTTCCCTTTACTGAGGTAGGTAGAAATAACATCCAACACTCTGGCATCTCTGGTATTTCTCCCGGGCGTTCTGTAGGCAAGGAAAATCGCCGGAATTTGAATGTTAGGATCATAAGCTTCTGCTCGGATGGTTTTCGAAATAGGGCGCTCTTTTGGGAAACTTCTCTCAATGGTCACACCTTTAGGGATGGGCGCAAAATAGTCTGAAATCCATTCTTTGGTTTGAAGGATATCAATGTCTCCTGCAACGGTTAAAATAGCATTATTGGGCACGTAATATTTCTTATTAAACGCCATAAACTCCTCCAAAGTGGCAGCATCGAGGTGTTCCATTTTTCCAATGGTAGTTTGGCTGTAGGGATGGACCTCATACAATTTGGATTTGACCTCTTCATTCCATTTTCCATAAGGACTGTTGTCATATCGCATTCTTTTTTCTTCTTTGACAACTTCATTTTGAGTATCTACTCCCTTTTGGTCAATAATGGGGTGAAGCATGCGCTCGGATTCCATCCAGAGTCCTAATTTGAGATTATTGGAAGGAAAGTTTTCGTAATAATAAGTGAAATCGTCGGTGGTGTAGGCGTTGTTTGAACCTCCATTTCCAGTGACTATCGAAAACCACTTCCCTTTTGGGATGTGCTTTGTACCCTCAAAAAGTAAGTGTTCAAAAAAATGTGCAAAACCAGTTCTTTCAGGATTTTCATCTTTAGAACCCACATGGTACAATACCGAGGTGGTTACTATTGGAACTGAATTGTCTTGGTGAAGAATCACATGAAGACCGTTGTCTAAATCATATTCTTCGAAGTCTATTTTTTGACCATAAAAAAGGTGGCAAGTAAAAAACAATGCCAATGGGAAAATAAGGTTAAGTTTTTTCATAAGTTGATGTTTGAGTGTAGTCTCTTCAAATTACTAAATTAAATTCTTTTAATTAAAACGCCTACTAATATGTATTGAACGGACTTAATTATAATCATTTTTTTTACATATTAAAAAAAATATTTTATATTGGAACGCTGCATTATTGATTTTATCTACTGAGGCTCCGCCAAACAGTAGCTTAATTGTTTCCAGAAATTATTTTGTTTACCTGTAATAAGCATATGATGAAAAAAACTATTCTAATATTAGCAGCCTTGTGGCTTCATCATCAAAATGCCATTGGGCAGGTGTTTTCCTACAACAGTATGGAAAATGATCAAAATATTGTACACCGCGTGTTGATGGATGACAACTACTATGTTGAAACCCAATTTACTTTGGACACCCAACATTTTATTCAAACCTTAGGTGGGTTTTATGAAAAAAAAGGAGGTAAAATATTCGTAAACTTAGAATTCAACTCCAATTATTCCATAGACAGTCTCAAACAATTAGAGGTGATGAAGGACAATGGGTGGAAAAAAATCTCTAAATCAACAATGCCCTTACAAGGAAAATGGCTGATGGCAGGCAGGGTGAAAGACAGTAAAGAACAAAGAAGGGACACCAATCGCCCGAGAAAAACGATGAAAATTTTAAAAGATGGTTTTTTTCAGTGGATCGCATTCAATACAAAAACTTTTTCTTTTCACGGTTCAGGTGGGGGAAGATACAGTGCTGAAGGGGGTAATTATACCGAAAACATAGATTACTTTTCAAGAGACGATAAGAAGGTTGGAATTTCGTTATCGTTCCAATATCAAAAAAAGGGAATGGATTGGCATCACACAGGATTTAGCAGTAAAGGGGATCCTTTACATGAAATCTGGTCAGCAAGAACCCCCTAAGTTTTGCGCATCCTCAACCAGATCCCAGCGGCATTCCCCTGGATAGTATCCATTGCAGCGCTTCTTGCCCTCTACCACCCTCCGATATTCACTTGGTTTTCAGGACAGTGGATTACATTGGGTTTAGGGGGAATCATGTTGGGAATGGGTTTAACTTTGCAAATAGAAGACTTTCGTCGTATAACGCAGACGCCAAAATGGGTTTTAACAGGCTTGTTTTTGCAGTTCACCGTTATGCCTTTTATGGGCTGGCTTTTAGCGCGCGCATTTCAATTACCTCCTTTTTTTTCCGTGGGTCTGATTTTGGTTTCTTGTTGTCCTGGAGGTACTGCCTCTAATGTGATTGTTTTTCTATCCCGCTCTAATTTAGCACTGTCGGTGTCCATGACCGCGCTCTCTACTATGGTGGCCATAGTAATGACCCCACTGCTGACCAGTAGCTTGTCAGGAAATGAAATTCAAGTGGATGCTATGGATTTGTTTTACAGTACCTTGAGGGTAGTATTAGTGCCAGTGGTATTGGGGATTTTACTCAACGTTAAATTACCGAAATACACTTTTAAAATTAAACGATATGCCCCCTCTGTTGCTGTTATATTGATAACGCTCATTGTTGCCAGTATTATTGGTCAGGGCAAAACCATCATTTTGGGATCTGGTTTTGCTTTGATATTGTCTATAATGACCCTTCACCTGATTGGATTTGTCTCAGGATATTTTTTGAGTAAAATTTTATTAAAGGACGAGGGCGTCAGCCGAACTATTTCGGTTGAGGTAGGCATGCAAAATTCTGGGCTGGGGGTGGTGCTGGCAAAAGAAAATTTTGTGAATCCCGCTGTGGCAATTCCAGCGGCCATTTCAAGCCTTGTCCATTCTTTGTATGGGAGTATTTTTGTGGCCCTATTCAGAATTAGGGCAAAAAAAGCGTCTGAGAAAAGTGATGCCGATTTAGAATAGACAAATAAATCTTATATTAATAAATAATTTGGTTAACATAAGCTTTAAAGACCTATGAAAAAACAGGGTTGCAGCCGGCGAAAATTTACCACCCAATTATTGGGTGGAGTAGCGACCGTGGGCTTAGCACCAACAACAATGTTCACAAAGCAAAACGTGTCGAAATCAGCTGCTGAAATTGATTGGTATGATGTTAAGCAGATAGGGGTTGAGGGGAAAGGCTGGAAGAATACCAAAAGATACTTTGACCGCTTGCCTTCAAAAGCAGAGGGGGTTGTTCGGGAGAAAGTTTGGAATTTATCTCGACATTCTGCGGGGATGTGTACGCGTTTTGAAACAAATTCACCCAATATATATGTGCGTTATAATCTGTATTTATCGCGTTTGTCTATGTCCCATATGCCCGCAACAGGGGTCAGTGGCCTAGATTTGTACGCCAAAAATACGGAGGGAAACGAGCGTTGGGTAGCTGTGGTAAGGCCAGATAAGAAGCAAATGAATACGCCTCTTGCCGTAAACCTTAAGTCTGGCAAGCGTCAGTATACCATCTATTTGCCTTTATATAATGGAGTTGATGATTTTGAGGTAGGTGTCTCCAACGGGCAGACGTTTACTCCCATTGCTCCACGCAAAGAAAAACCCATACTTTTCTACGGAACGTCTATAATGCATGGAGCCTGTGCATCACGCCCTGGCATGGCATTCCCAGCAATCTTGGGAAGAAGATTAAATCGCCCGACCATCAATCTTGGGTTTTCAGGGAATGGCCAAATGGAAGCTGAGGTGGCGGACTTGTTAGCAGAGGTAGATCCTTGTGCCTATGTTATCGATTGTCTTCCCAACATGGATTATAAAACTGTTTCTGAAAGGGCGGTTCCACTGGTGAAAAAAATCAGAGAAATGAATCGAGAAACCCCCCTAATTTTGGTCGAGGACCGCAGTTATACCAACAGTCAATTTTTTCCCCAAAGAATGGCCCATCACCTAGGCAGCAGAAAAGCCCTAAGAGCGGCTTATGCCAAATTGAAGGCCGTTGGCATTGAAAACGTATTTTACTTGAATGGTGAAGGTTTATTAGGAACAGATGGAGAAGGAGCAACCGATGGTTCTCACCCCAACGATTTGGGAATGATGCGGTATGCAGATGCTTATGAACCCGTTTTGAGGGCCATGCTCAAATATTATTAAAAGTCGAATGTTAAATAATATGATTAATTTTATTTAAAAATTGACGGCTGAGAAGATCCTTTGATTCAATCAGATAATTTTTTATACAGCAGCATGATAAAAAAAACAAGTTGGCGACCACTGCCTGATTTTTTAACCATTAAACAGAGTAAAATAGAAGGTTTGGGTGTTTTTACCACCCGTGATTTAGCGGAAGGGTTTGATTTGGGAATCTCTCATGTTTTTGATGAACGTTTTCCTGATGGTTATATTCGATTGCCTTTAGGAGGTTTTATCAATCACCACGAGATCCCCAATTGTACTGTCTTCGAAGCCAAGGAGGACGAGAAAATGGGCAAGATAAAGCACCTTCGAATAAAAACATTAGAGGCTGTAACCAAGGATACAGAAATTACCATCAAGTACATTATTAATAGATTGGAAGACCCCAACTGGGAGTTTGAGTATGAAGTATCTCAATAATTGCAATTCGATTTAAAAAAAACCCGCTAACTTTTTTAATAATACTTAGCGGGTTAATCAATTAAACAAACAAATATGAAGTTTATTAAAGTCTTAGTAAAAATACTTTATCGTTTGTTAAATATTTCGTAAGGTAAGGTTAAATGGAAGTTAAATTGATTTAAAAAGGGCATCACTTAAAATCCCCACGTATTAACCATGAATAAATTCAAATAATGAATCGAGAACTCAAAATTTCCTTCAAAAATTTAAATTATAGCAATTGGACCTTTTTTTACCATATAAATGGATTTTTTTAAAAAAAATCAGTTAAAATGCTCATTTGTTTTTTACTATTAATATTTTATTAATTTACATTGTTAATTAGAAATGAAATCCACTCTTTCTCAAAAAGACTCGGATTCAATAAATGATAAAATTCAGATACTTTTTTGGGGTTCTTCTGAAGTTCTTTATAATTCTTAAAATCAATTCGCTCTGGAAAATAATTTTTTAGGTGCACGGCCATGTGTTTATTGGGAACTTCAATATGCCATCCTGCAGGGTCTATAATAGGTGAGAAAATAGCAAATGTTGGTATTTTTAAGCTTTTTGCCATGTTAATTGCCCCGCCTTCATTTCCCAAGATGGCCACACAATGGTAAACCGTTTTCATGAAGTCCCTCAAAGAGCACGGGGTCAATTGTTTTACTATTGCATTATTAGTGGACGCCGGTAAATGATCCATCAAACCCATTATTTTATCTTCTTGATCGGGACGGTAATTTAATATGATGGGCAGCTGTGTTGTTTTATAAGTCACCTCAATCAAACGGGCCAAATATTCAAAGGGATAGGTTTTTATATCGCTACTTCCCATGGCTGAAATCATAATGGCTTTTTTTTCTTTGCCTATCACCTCGTCCATTTTTTTTCTGGAAGACAGCTTTTCTTCATCACTCAGGAATATTTCTACTTCGCTGTCTTTTGGAGCATCTCCCATTATGGGTTCCAACAATTGAAACCGGTTTACAATCGATAATTGAAGTGTCGATTCTTGTTTAATTTTCCTTTGGATTGAATGGTTGTAAACCAGTAAAGTGTCAATCTTTTTATACCCTATTTTTTTCTTGGCAGGTGTAAATGCACATATGAGTAAGCTCTCCAGTTTTCCATAACAATCGATGATATAATCATAGTTTTTATTCCTCTGATTCAGTAGAAATTTAAAAAAACCCCATTTATTTTTTTTGAAATCGTCTTCAAAAATGATGATTTCATCGATGTAGGTATTATGACGAATCACATCCAATGTATGTCTATTGGCAATAAAATCAACCGTTATCTTTGAATTCCAGAGTTTAATATTTTTACAAATAAGGGTGCTTAGCAACACATCTCCTATCATTTTTTGTTGAATCACCAATATTTTCATAGTAAACCTAATTGACTGAAACAATTTAATGAGGAATCCATTAATATGAAGCTTTTCTCCAGCTGAATTTTTGGTAAATTCAACCAAACCCAAAAAAAGCATAAATAAAAGGTGCCTGATGGATCATATTGATTGCCGGACCTATTTAAATTCTAATTTTGTAAAACAGGACTTGATACTCCATAAAAATCCATTATTACTTAATTCTCATCTTAATTTTCTTTAATCTTGTCCAACAGATTTTTTTGAGTTGAGTTCATTTTGTTTTTTAAATACCGTTAAAGAATGGGGAGGGGGCGAGAAATGGCATCTCGAGGTGGCGCATTATCTTCATACCCAGGGTCACCATGTATTGGTGATGTCACAATCTGACTCAGCATTGCAACATCGTGCAACAGCATTGGGGATTAAAGTTCATGTTATTGCGTTATCCAACCTCAGTGTTTTAAACCCTTTAACCATGAACGGAATGGTAAAAGTTTTAAAAGAACATCAGGTAGACAGTATCGTACTCAACCTTTCAAGAGATTTAAAATGTGGTGGAATTGCTGCAAAAATAGCAGGGGTAAAAAATATTATTTTTAGAAGGGGAAGTGACCGACCCGTCAGAAATTATTTTATAAACCGGTTTTTGTATCAAAAAATAATAAGCCGTGTTTTGACCAATTCACAGGCAACTAAAAATTCGATTCTATCCAATGGGACCTCACTGATTCCACCAGAAAAAATTGCAGTAATCCCCAATGGAATCGATACCACAACTTTTATTGAAAAGGAATTTATCCCCTTGATAGATAAGAACAACAATACCTTCACCCTCGCGGCCCTAGGAAGACTGGTACCGCAGAAAAATTTTGGGTTTTTGATTCTCGTTGCGGTGGAGTTAAAAAAAAGAAGCATTCCTTTTAAGATGCTAATCGGAGGAAAAGGGGAACAGGAGGATTTATTGAAATCAATGGCAATTGAAAATGATTTGGAAAATGAAATAACATTTGCAGGATTCGTTGAAAATCCAAAAGACCTGCTGATGTGTGCCTGTGTTTTTTTGTTGCCTTCTCTGTGGGAAGGTTTCGGCTATGTTGTTGTAGAAGCTTCTTTGTCTGGTTTGCCAGTGGTTGCATTTGACATCAGTAGCAACAGCGAAGTGGTTACTGAAACTTCTGGTTTTCTCACCCCGCCCCACCAAGTTCAAGCATTTTCCGATAAGATTGAGTACCTCTACTTAAACCCAACAGAAAGGATAGAAATGGGTAAGGCTGGACAAGCGTTTGTAAAAAACAATTTCGAATCAGATACGATTTTTCAAAAGATAGCCTCCTATCTATTGGGCTAAAAAAACTAATTGACTTTATATATCATAAGTTTACCCTATCCCTATTTTTCAGAGATGATCTAAAGGGAGGGAGCAAAAAAAATCTTGAGTAGAACACCAACAGCACAGATGGAAGCAGGAAGTATCCTACTTTAATAGCGAATCAGTGACTGTCTTTGTAGATAATCTGCAATTCATTTCCTGCCAAAGTCATCTTGAACGCGAACAATATCCTCTTCATCTGAGTGATGATCCGGATCGGTATGTTGCCAGATTTCGGCGACCAAAGCTTGATTCTCGAGACCAATAAGTCGATGACGTTCTCCCTTTCGCAGTTTTACTTGATCCCCTTCGTTGAGTCTGATAAGCGGTTTTTGATCATCATCATCGGATCGGATAATTCCCACAACGCCACGGTAGATACGCCAGATTTCAGCTCTTCTGTGGTGGTATTGCCAAGACAGTCGCGCCTTTGGGTTAACCACAAGTATTTTTGGGCTTAGTTTTCCTCCAATTTTTAGACTTTCAATAGCAATGCCTTCAAAAAATTGATCGGCAAACTTTTGGGCTTGGGTTTCTTCGATTACTAAAAACCCACCCCAGGGCCTTTCAAAATCAAACGCTTTAATCTGATATCCGAAAGACTCTATTTGCTGTTTTATTTCGGGAAAATTTTTCATGCTATGCTGGAATTATCATAAAAAAAACAGGAATGGCAAACTTTTACCGTTCCTGTTTTTTTTTGAATTGAATTGTAAAATTAGATTGGGAGTTCCCAACCATTGCGATATTCTTTACTCACAAAATTATTGGCTTCTTCCAAGTTTTTTATTTTCATATTTTCTCCATCCCATTGAAGTTTTTTACGACCGTGATATTTAACGATTTTTCTGCCATTACTTCGCTTTCCAACAACTTCTCTGAGGTCACGACTTCTCAGCGCCAGATTACCCATGATCACTGTTTCGGTAAAGGGTCCTGAATAATCAAAAGAAGAGGTCAAGGCCTTGTGCTCAGTACTGTCGAATCCAGCCTTACAAGCCTCTGTCCAAGTGGAAGCGTGAACATCATTCACATTGGGCTGCTTACTGGTGTCATAGATTACGGGATCTTCTCCCTTGACATAAAGGGTAGGATTATTGGCATAAATCTCAGAGGTAATTACCCCTTTGCTTCCTAGCATCATAATTCCACTGGAGTTTCCGGCATCAAAGCCCATAATGAATTCTTCTTGGATTTCTTCTGGGATCGTAGGGGTCAATCCACCATCCATCCAGATCAACTTAATACCGTCTTTGTTGTGCGGAGAGTTTTTGTATTCCAAAGTAACCACAGATGAAATGGGGCAACCCTCTGGTGTGAATTCTGGAGTCCACATTTTCTTAAATACATTGGTCGCCGTACATTCCACGCTACTAGGATAACCCAACTGAAGTGTTTTGTAGGGTGCATCCAGGGTATGGCAACCGATATCGCCCAAGGCTCCTGTTCCATATTCCCAAAAGCCCCTCCAGTCAAACGGGTGAAGCCCAGGTGAATAGGGTTTAGATTTGGCAGTCCCCAACCACAAATCCCAATTCAAGGAATCTGGTTTTTTGGCGAGATTAGCGCTAGGATGATTCAGCCCTTGTGGCCATACTGGACGGTTGGTCCACGCATAGATGGTATGAATTTTTCCTACTTTATTTTGATCAATCCACTCCTGAATTTTAGGAACACCAATACTGGATCCTCCTTGATTACCCATTTGGGTAACGATTTTATTTTTCAATGCAGTTTGGGCCAAAAGCCTCGCTTCTGCAATGGTATGCGTCAATGGCTTTTGAACATATACGTGGATTCCTTGGTTCATGCAATCATACGCAATTTTTGCATGGTTGTGATCCGGCGTTGATATGGTCAGCGCATCGATATTTTTTTCTTTGTCAAGCATTTCTCTATAGTCGATATACTTGTTCGCGTCTGCGTGAGAAGTATATGCACTAGTGGCTGTGGCAGGATCAACGTCGCAAAGCGCTACGACCCTGTTTTTTCCATTTTGATAGGCATTTCTAATGTCAGAGGTGCCTTTTCCTCCCGATCCAATTGCCGCTAATCCCAATTGATCACTTGGAGCGGTGAATCCATTCCCTCCTAAAACATGGCGAGGAACGATAAAGACTCCCGTTCCAATCATCCCAGATTTTTTAATGAAGTTTCTTCGTGATTTAGCTTTATTATTTAGCATTTTTTGTTTTTTTCGTGATTTTAAATTTAAATAATTTTTTGATTTTACACAATTTAACCTATTTATTTGTCTTATAAGGAAATATCTCTTTTCCAAGGGAGAAAATCGAATTGTCGATTTTGGGTTGCTTTGGGAACGATTTCGCCACTGGCTACTTTGATAATATACGATAGTAATTCATCTGAAATTTCCTCCAAAGTTTGAGTCCCTTCGATGATAGGGCCCGTATTGAAATCGATGATGTCTTTCATCTTGAGGTATACCTCCGTGTTTGAAGCGACCTTAATTACCGGCGTAATGGGGTTGCCGGTAGGAGTTCCCAATCCGGTTGTAAAAATAATAAGATTGGCTCCTGAACCTGCCATTGCGGTGGTACTTTCGACATCGTTTCCAGGTGTGCACAATAGGTTTAGCCCTTCATTTTTTATGAATTCTCCATAATCCAAAACATCGACTATGGGGGCACTTCCCCCTTTTTTTGCTGCACCTGCAGATTTCATGGCATCGGTTAACAAACCGTCTTTTATATTGCCAGGAGAGGGATTGGTGCTAAAGTCTGTTCCCGCAGCAATAACTTTACTTTCATAGGCCTCCATCAGAGAGATGAATTTTTTGGCAGATTCCATATTTGTACAACGATTTACCAACTCTTGTTCTACTCCCCTAAGCTCGGGGAATTCGGAAAGGATAGCACTGCCGCCTTGGGCCACAAGCTTATCCATGGCTGCCCCCAGTGTGGGGTTGGCCGAAATACCAGAAAACCCGTCCGAGCCGCCACACTCTAAACCTACACTCAGTTTGGACAGCGGTGACTTTTGCCGCGATATTCCGTTAATTTTTTTTATTTCGACCAAAGATTCTTGGATGATATTTTGAATTAAATTCTCTTGTTTACCAACTTTTTGCTGATCAAAAATCAGTAATGGTTTGCCAAAGTCCTCATTAATCATTTTTAACTGTTCCAAAAAAAGATCAACCTGAAGGTTTTGACACCCTAAACTCAAAACAGTAGCCCCGGCCACATTTGGGTTATTGACATATCCGGCCAAAAGTTTTCCCAGAACTGTTGAGTCGGCCCTTGTCTCCCCACAACCAGAGTGGTGGGTGATGAATCTGATTTCAACATTAGGAAAAGGGTTGGCGGGATAAGAGGGTTTTTGTTTTTCTGTTTTACCTTGAATTAGGCTCCTCAAGAAATACTGGTGCTCCTCCATTTTCTCAGGATAAAATTCTCTTTCAAAAACAGTCTTAAGCAATTCTACATTTCTATTTTCACAAAATACTAAAGGAAAAAATAGCCATACGTTTTGGGTTCCAACGCTTCCGTCCTTTCGGGGATATCCCATAAAATATTGATTCTTTTTCTCAGCCTTTAGCGGCGTCGATTTCCCTGTGTTTTCAAAGCTGATGTTTTCGTTAAAAGCATTGTCCATATTTTTGGTGGTCAGGGCTGCACCTTGAGGAATATTTTGGTTGGCAACTCCGACTTTTACCCCATACATCAAAAGAGGATCTCCTTTTTTTAAAGGTTCCATTGAAAATTTATGCTTCTGCTGGATGTCCTCACTAAGTGTGATTTGTAGGCAATCAATTTCAAAGACCTCTCCTTTTTTGAGATTTTCTAAGGCGACAATCAAATTGTCACTGCTGTGGATTTTTATAATTTTACTCATGACTTACGGGTTGAAGACTTGATAAGCATCTGCGATTGTTTTTTGCGAGGTAATGGCGGTCAGGGCTTGGGTAAGCGTTTGTTTTAGCTGGGGGACTTCTGTTAGGTTTTGATCCCAAAGCGCTGTGTTTGACAAAGTCTTGTCAACCACCTCTCCTGCACTACTGTCCTTCCAAACCTGATCAAAAAATGAAATTATCGAGTCGTCATCTTTTAAAGTAACCTGGTGTCGGGAAACTTCTTTTCCATAGAAGTACAATAATGCAGCCATTGCAAAAGTGATGTTCTTTGGAATTTTATTTTGTTTTTTATTATAATTCAAAAGACTGGGCAATACCCGGACTTTAAACTTTGAAATTGAGTTAAGAGAGATGGACGCCAACTGGTGAATGATGAAAGGGTTGGAAAACCTTTCCAAAACAGATTGGGCATAATCCTCCAATGCCTCCTTGTCAAAATCTATGCTGGGGATAATTTCCTCGTAGAGTGTTTGGGAAAGGAATTTTTTCAGAAACGGATCTTCTAGACAACCCGATACCGTGGAAGTTCCGTGAAGAAGTCCTACTGGTACTATTGTGGTATGGCCCCCATTGAGGATTCTTACTTTACGGGTTCTGTAGATGCCAAGATCGGGTACAATCATTACATTAAGACCCTTGAGTTGATCGACGGGAAATAGCTCCAGTAACTTTTGGTCTCCTTCTATGACCCACAGAAAAAAGGGCTCACTGGTGACCATCAAACGGTCATCAAACGGCAAATCTTTCTTGTAGAAATCAAGATCTTTGGTGGGGAGGCCAGGCACAATTCTGTCCACCAAAGTATTGTAAAAATAGTTACTGTTCAGCCAGGTTTTAAAATCTTCTTCAAGCTGCCATTGGTCACACAGTCCTATCATAATATCCCTCAGCTTACTCCCGTTTTTGTCAATCAATTCACAAGGGATGATGTGTAGTACTTTATCCTTATCTTCACTAAACTTTTCATAACGGTGATACAAGAATCGCAAAAGCTTTCCAGGAAATGACTGGGGGGGCGAAGCATTGAAGTCGTCATTTTCATCGTGTGCAATTCCTGCCTCTGTGGTGTTTGAAAAAACAAATGTTAAATTTTCGTTTTCGGCTAACTTTAAATATGATTCAAATGATTCATAGGGATTGATCATTTGATCAATACAATCAATTTGTATGCGATTTCTTTGTATTTTACCGTCCAATATTCCCTCTTGGAATAGGTGGTATTTCCCTTTTTGACGCTTGAGATCACTGAGGGTTCCGTTGGGGAGGGGTTGGACAATACTGACCTTGCCATCAAAATGAGTTTCCTTGTTTAATATCTGGATACAGTAATCGACAAACGCCCTAAGAAAATTTCCCTCTCCAAATTGGATACTATCAGTTGATACGCTCATCATTTTTTTATTTCGTTGGTTTATTTATAAAGGTAAGAAGATGGATGGATTCATTAACTTTGTAAAAATACAGACTTTTATCCATCATTCATAAAAGCCTAACTAACAATTAGTTGATGAAAAGAATCATTTTCATACTTATTTTTTTTATTTCCTGTAGCAAAGAAAAGGAATGCGTTACTATCGAAATTAAAGAGGAATCAGGTGGAAATTATTATTTCTATTTTAGGCCTAATTACCGTCCTAATTCACAGTCCAATTTTATAAGTGGTACTGGTTTAAGCAGCAATTATGCTTCTGGGAAAGTTTCCAAGGAAGTTTATGAGAATTACGTAATTGGAGATGAATATTGTTTTTGAGGAATACTTCATTCAAATTTTGCTAAATTCTGAGGGATTCTTTCCAGTAAATTTCTTAAAATTTTTATAAAATGTGATTCTTGATTCGAAATAGTATTCATTAGATAATTAATCTTTGGTTTTTTTATTTTAAAAGCCCTTGTTTGATTAGTTTAGTTGAAAAACCAATTTTAAGTATATTCAGGTATTCGTGAATGGATAATTAGCAATTTTATTCACATATAAACTTGGAGTTATTACTTTAAATTTTATATATTTTTGTGGTGATTTTTTTAGATAAAATTCAATTAAATTTATATTAAAAGTTTTTCCATACTAAAGGTTAATTTGCAAATGATCTTACGTTTAGCATTCAAATATCCTATTCAAATAAAAAAAATAATAAAAAATGAAAAAAATATTTAAACATATTAGGGGAGATTTTTTTGGAGGTTTAACAGCTGGGATTGTAGCACTTCCATTAGCATTAGCATTTGGGGTTTCGTCCGGTCTTGGAGCCTCAGCAGGACTGTATGGAGCTTTATTTTTAAGTTTTTTTGCTGCCCTTTTAGGTGGAACTAATACACAAATTTCGGGACCAACTGCTCCTATGACAGCCCTGAGTATGGTAATTGTTTCTACCATAGTCATTATGAACGATGGGGATGTTTCAAAAGCTTTGCCATTGATTCTCGGAGTTTTTCTTTTATCTGGACTGCTTCAAATACTTCAAGGCCTTTTGGGATTAGGGGTTTATATAAAATATATACCTTATCCAGTTGTTTCAGGTTTCATGACTGCTATTGGATTAATAATTTTAACTACTCAGACCCTGCCTGTGTTAGGTTACTATCCTAAGGAGGACATTGAGCTTGTTAAATCTTTTGAAGAAGAGGCTGAAAATGCAATCCTCATTAAGTCACTTGAGGAAAATTCAAAAAACGATCTAATTGATAAGAAAAGTTTTACTCAGGCTGCAACAAATTCAGAGGCTATAACGGAAATTGATATTCAAAATGAGTCAAAAGTTCAAGCCTCAAAGTTTGCCTCGGGTGTAATAGGTTCTATAAGAGTATTACCAAGGGCAATACAAAATATCGATTTTATTGAACTCCTTTTGGCTCTTGGTACAATATTAATTATATATGGTTTTAAAAGAATCACAACACTTATTCCAAGCACATTAGTNGGGTTAATNATAATGACGGTGGTTGCAATTTTCTTCACCCCAGGTTATAGACCAATTACTGAAATTCCGGGGGGTTTTCCAATGCCACAGTGGGGGATTTTTACCGAGATTAGTATTGTAGATTTGATACCATATTTTTTTACAGCTTTAACTTTATCGTTATTGGGTACAATAGACTCACTTTTGACGAGTGTTGTTGCTGATAATTTAACTAAAACAAGACATAAGCCAAATAAAGAATTAATTGGACAAGGTATAGGAAACAGTATATCATCAATTTTTGGGGGATTACCTGGAGCAGGTGCTACAATTAGAACAGTTGTGAATATAAACTCCGGAGGAGTAACCAGAATTTCTGGAATGATCTCTAGTATGGTTTTATTATTTATCATTCTCATATTTAGTTCTGTAGCATCTAAAATTCCTGCAGCTGTTTTGGCGGGGATTCTAGTTACAGTTGGTATAAGCGTAATGGATTATAAAGGATTGAAAGCTATTTCGATTTTACCAAAAGATATCAAATTCAAAGGATTTGGAATTAGTTCTGAGGTTATCATTATGGTTTCTGTAATGATATTAGCAACATTTTGGAATTTAGTTTATGCGGTGGGTATTGGGCTTTTAATAGCATGTATTTTCTTTATGAAAAAATCTGGAGATTCAATGTCAGAGCTTTCTTTAGCTAGATATGTTTCCAAAGAAAAAATCAATAATAAAATGGAGTTATTAGATATTGATGAAGATGGGATTACAGATATAGCTGTAAAACAAATTGTGGGACCATTATTTTTTGGCTCATCAGACTCTTTTCAAAAAATGATATCTAATATACCAGATAATGCATCAATAGTTATTTTTAAACTTGATTCAATGAACTATATTGATCAATCTGGTATATATGTTCTCGATGAGATTATTAGAAGTCTAAATAGCTCTAATAAAGAAATTTACTATACAGGTCTTCAAAGTCAACCGAAATTAATGTTGGATAAAATGGGACTTTTTGATTCAAAAATTAACAGTGATAAAGTTTTTGATAATTACAAAACATGTGTCGATCAAATAAAAAAGACTTTTTAAAAACAACTTTATAAATAAAATTTAAAAGCATAAACATAATAAATGTTTTACTGACGATTAATTATTCAAAGAGGCCTGGATCTAGAAAAAGATTTTAGGTCAGAAATAAAGATGGATTTCAAGCTTAAATAAAAACCTTAACTAAAATTTTAAATAAAATGGTAACAAGAGAACAAGTATTAGATGTACAACAAAAATGGGGGAGTGGTGTAGTAAAAATTGGTTCATTAAAAGAGAGTAGAGCAGAGTGTGAAGTATTTGCTAGCAAATTTCTTGATGATCGTTATGCTTTCGAGGGGGAAGCTGTATTATTTAAACCAACCAAGTGTGAGTCAGAGCAATTTAGACCCACTAAACTTGAGGCATTGTCATATTTTATTGCTGGTGATGATAGAGCTTGTAATGAAGATAAAGGTTTTGCGATCCAACCATGGACCAGCGTAAGATTTGAAAATACAGGAATTATATTAGAGGAAAACAGAGCTATTTCTATGGGAAACTATTTTTTTACAGATCTAGATGGAAATGAAGCAAAAGTAGAATACACATTTGGTTATAAATTAATTGATGGGGAATTAAAAATTGATGTTCATCACTCATCCTTTCCATTCAAAAATTAAAATTTAAAATAATTAGAAGTGTATATCCTTAGAATTGTGACCGGAATGAAAATGATTTTTTTACACTAATACCTCTTTTGTGTATAAGCTACTTTTGATAATCTTGACTTGGATAACAAATCATTTCTATTGCCAATATTATATCCTCAGTAGATGATGTTATAAAATTGAATTCTAAACCACAAGATTGTAGTTATTTCCCTTTTGTAAATAATGTATCATATTAAAATATGATCCAGTACATCTATCAAATTTTTCCATGACTCTTATGCTAAATGATTTTACAGACAAGGGTGCCATCCAATTTAAAGGAGGCGTTTACAAGCTAGCCACAGGGCAAGTTGACTAGCTCTAAAGGATTTGTTAGAAGGGGGTGTCAATCACCCCCTTTTTTTGTATTTTCTACTACGTTTTAAAAAGTACTCTAAAGAACTCCTTCTCCCATAATTATTTCTTAATTATAAAGCCTTATCTTAATAACCAACGTTATAAATGTGGTTACTAGAACCAATCTTTTAAATAGACTCGCAATGAATATTAAAAAGTTTATAAGTGTTTTGATATTGGTGCTGACCCTTTCTTGTGCTAAATATAAGGAAGCCCAAACTTGGCAAAAAGGAAATATACATACCCATTCCCTCTGGAGTGATGGAGACGACTTTCCCGAAATGATAATCGAATGGTACAAAAACCACAATTACCAATTTATCGCCCTGTCAGACCACAACACCGTTGCCGACACACTGATTTGGTATGAACTTAGAGATAGAGACCAAAAAAATAAAACTTTAGAAAAATACATAAATCGTTTTGGGGATTGGGTAGAAACAAAAATGGATTCCACCCGACAACTGGTAAGGCTCAAAACCTTTGATGAGTACAAGTCTAAAATGGAAAAACCCGATTCTTTCTTAATCATAAAATCTGAGGAAGTTACCGCCTCTTTTGAAAAAAAACCGATCCACATAAATGTCACCAACATTCAAGACTTAATTGAACCAATAAAAGGTAAATCAGTGCTTGATGTCATGCAAAAAACACTGGATGCAGTGCTTACCCAACGCAAAGAATTAAACGTGCCCATGATAGCCCATATCAATCATCCCAATTTTGGATATGGTATTGATACTGAAGACATGAAAAAATTAAATGGGGAACGGTTTTTTGAAGTCTACAATGGTCACCCCGCTGTCAATAATCAAGGGGATGAATTTCACCACGATACCGAAACCATGTGGGATTTGATCAATATTCACTACCACAAACAAGGGAAGCCTTCAATGTATGGAATTGCTACAGACGACAGTCACAGCTACCATGAATTTTCGGCTAAGAAAAGCAACACAGGCCGCGGGTGGATTATGGTAAACTCAAAAATATTAAGCCCTAGTGCTTTGATTTCTGCAATGGAAAATGGAGATTTTTACGCCTCCACTGGGGTTGCTCTGAAAAAAATACAAGTCGATTCAAAAAATTTGTTAATAGAAATTTTGCCCGAACAAGGCGTCAATTATGAGATTGTTTTTATAGGCTACAGGAAGAATCAAGATGAAGCACAAATATTAAAAATAGAAAAAGGGATTAAAGCCACCTACGCTTTTAAGGAAAATGACATTTTTGTGCGGGCTACGATATACTCTGATGTAAAAAAAGACAGTCCCACTGGAACTACTGAAACAAAAAAAGCATGGACCCAGCCGTTTTTTCCTCAATAACATTGCCTGTTTTTTGTGCATGTAAAATCATAAAAAATTAAATTTCATAGCACTTTTTTAAAAAATCATAAGAATAATGTCTTTATTCTAATGTTTTCACAATTCACCTCAAAAGACACTTTCTAAGGAGTGAATTGACACATTACAATATTTAAGTGTTTATTATATTAATTTGTGTTTTAATACACCTATGACCGAATATTTTGTCATTGGAGATTTAAATGTATCAACAATCTCATGAAATAATTCATAGGAGCGATGGAGAGAATTGCCCGAATTTTTAGAAGTTTAAATATTGAAAATTGTTTCTATTAGATTTTAAAATTTACAACTTATTAATTTATATTCGAATGCGTTATTTAATTCTATCAATTGTTATAATCCTATTTTTTTCATGCAGTAAGGGAGATGATTCCCCAACAACATTGTCACATTCAACTGCTCCAACTTCGGACGCTGGAATTTTTGGAAATACGGGAAGCACAGCAATGGTTGGGAGTGAATCTGGAAGTTCCAGTACTCCAGCTGAAAACGATAATCCAGCAGAGCAACAAAACAGTTAGACTTTAGTGGTCTTTAATTCCAACCTCCACAGTAGTTTACCTGCAGAATGGGTTGAACAGTAAATATTATTTTAGATACGCTTGAGAAAAGAGTGCCCAGCTTCGCCGATTATTACAATACCATGGATATTTACAGCTGGAAAAGTTCTGCAAATCTCCCTTTTCGGTCTGCTATTGGCGATGCCTCAGGTGCTTGTATTATTGGAAACGATCAGGTCAGGTATATGATATTAGAAATTCCAGACGATGAATTCACATATGGTTCCATGCACAGCTATTCTATTATAGCCCATGAGTTTTTCCATGCCTATCAAATGAGAATTTCATAAAATTTTTACAGTGGTGATTTCAGAGTCAAATGGCTCAATGAGGGGCCAGCAGCAGTTTTTGAATCACTGTATATTCAAGAATATTACCTATATAATTATTTTCAAAATGAACAAAATAGGATTGACCAAGAGGCAACAAGCAATCCAGCGCTTTTTGAAAATTATGATATCATTGGAGATTCAAATTATTCGTCCTCTGTGTTTGTAACTTTGGCATTGGTGAAAGAGCTGATGAAGCTAAACCACATTAAAGCCACCGCGATCCGAATGGTATTGAACGATTTTTAAGCGTTGAATCCAAACGCTAGTAACTGGAAAGAGGTTTTAGAAAAAGTATTTTCAATTTACGTTCCGGCTTTCTATCAAAGTTTGTCTGATTACACACAGGAAATCAGTACGGTACTTCCCAGTGAAAGCTTTAGATTATAATACATTTTTGAAAACTAAAGGGTGCTAAATTTTCGGGTAAAAAATATTTTTTGCAATAAGGAGGTTACTCCTCTTCTGCTGGAACTGACTCAGGAACTGACGCTGACACGTTAACTTCGGATTTTTTATCTAAATAAATCCTCAGGAAAATTTCGTGTGTTTTTAGGTTGCGCTGAGTCAAGACAGTTTGAACAGGAGTTTCATAAGCATATCCGACATCGAAATTTCCTAGACGTACCGAAGAAAGCAAAGAAATTGAAGTATTGGTCCTGTAAGACATCCCAAAATCAAAATTGTTTTGCCAGCTTAATATTCCTGTGAGGTCAGTACTCAAGGGAAGTCCTTTTACTTTTCTCATCAGAACAGAGGGTTTAAAAATTAGGTTTATACCAACCGGTATATTCCCTCCCCCTCCCAGATAAGAATGAACCCGATCTTTGGCGGTAATGACCATGTCTTTGGTCCTATTGGCATTGAAAATTCTAGGAAGTGAAAAAGAAATCCATAGGTTTTCTCTTTTTAACAAAGCCCCCACCCCAATATTTGGATTAAACTTAGAAATTGCTTGTTGAATAGGATCAGGTATAGTGGAAAATACTATGAGCCCAGTAGGGTCAGCTTCATAAAAATTTCCTCCAGCTTTTAAGCCCAAATAAACTTGTGTTGTTTCCATATTGAGGTTATATGAAAAATCAATTGTGACATTCGTTTGCTGTTCTATAAAAACCTTGTCGGCAACCAAGGAGATCCCCAAGCCTACATTATTTGCTCTGGCAGAGGAATATGAAAAAGCTATAGTGTTTGGCGCATCTTCATCAGAAGACCACTGCCGGCGTGAAGTAAATGAAAATACATCCCCTGCTTCTGCTCCAGCAAAAGCGGGGTTAATTATATTCATAGTGGCATGGTAAAATGAATAATAGCTTTCTTGTTGCCCAAAGGAAATCAAAGGAAGGAATAAAAGCAAAATATACTTTTTACGTCTAATTTTCATCTTGTCAAATAAATCCATCCTTTGTACACTACTGTACTTTTGTCTTGTAAATCAATTTGGTAAAAATAGCTTCCTTCTGGAAGGGGTTGCTTATTGTGATCTGAAGGCCAAGTATTTTGATATTTCTTTTTTGAATAAATTAAAACTCCTGATCTGGTAAAAATAGAAAGCACGGCATTTGGATAACTTTCAATTTTTAGCACCGTCAAGCGATCATTAATTCCATCACCGTTATCTGAAATAAATTGACTTACTAATAGGTCATCATAAGAATTCGGATTTAAATCGATGGTGTTTTCAATCCCGTCATTGTCAAAATCAAGATCGTTACAATCGGGTATTCCATCCTGATCGAAATCCGGGCTCAAAGAATTGGGGTCATTGGGGTTCGATCCACAGGCTATTTCTGATTCGTCTGTCTGTCCGTCATTGTCATCGTCTAAATCGCAAATATCGCCAAGACCGTCATCATCAAAATCCTCTTGTTTGGGATTGTACAAGTCTAGACAAACGTCACAAAGGTCACCTCTCCCGTCTTCGTCCCTGTCTTCTTGTCTCTCATTGGCGATGTAGATACAATTGTCACACAAGTCTCCCAACCCATCAAGGTCAGTATCAGATTGATCAGGATTAGGTATTTGTGGGCAATTGTCATAATAGGTTCTAAAAAATCCAAACGCGTGCTGCACTCCATCTCCATCCTCGTCTAAATTGGGATATTCGTTGATATTTAATGGGTCTGTATCAAAGGTGCGCTCCAGTGCATCTTCATAGCCGTCGCCATCATCATCATCGTCCACGCAATTTGGGACGCCGTCATTATCAGTATCTGAAGCGATAATCAGATTATTTAAAGGGTCAGAACCACACTGAATTTCTAAAGAGTCTGTTTGTCCATCATTATCGTCATCATCATCAAAAAAATCAATGATTAGGTCTTGATCTGTATCTAAGGGAAAGCTGCTTACTTTTAATGGGTCTGTACCTACTTCTATTTCAACAATGTCTTCAAATCCATCGTTATCATCATCCAAATCCAATAGATCTATAATCCCATCTTGGTCTGTATCTATAGGTTTGCTGTTAGAATCTGAGGGGTCTGTACCTGCTAGTCTTTCAATATCATCAAAGAAACCGTCGTTGTCGTCATCTTGGTCTCTATTGTTTCCAATACCGTCTCGATCTGTATCGATCCATTCAGCAGGATTGAACGGAAATGCATCATCTGAATCAATAACTCCATCAAGATCCGAATCGCCATTTGGATCGGGTGGAAGGACTACATTACAACTGTTCAAATCATCTGTTACGTTTAAATTAAAGGTCGTAGAAGCCGTATTCCCTGAGCTGTCTGTGATTAGGAATACTGCCATTCTATTTCCCAAATTTGCACAACTGAGACGTGCCGTTTTATTGGAATATCTATCGATTAGCTTCTTGTTGGAGCGGGAAAGCTCTTTGTTCCCTTGCTTTTCAGTAAAACTTTGATTATTAATATAAACGGTTTCTCTGTCAAGTGAAAGTATACTAAAGCTACGGATGCCACAGTTATCTGTGCTTCCATTGTCAATCAAATTCCAAGGAATAATAATATTCCCATTTCCGTCCAGTGATAGATCAACATCATTTGCGAGCGCTATTGGTGCTTCATTATCAACTATGGTAACCGACTGAACTCTCGAGCTTATATTTCCAAAAGTGTCTTGAACCGTATAGGTGACTAAAGTTGTTCCTATCGGGAATTGAACCGGTGCATCGTTTGAAAACCCCGATACCCCACAATCATCGTTAGTAATTACAGTACCCAAATCAACTGATGTGGCATAACAAAAACCTAGGTCTGTGGGACTGCTGATATTTTCATCCTGAATAGTAATCGTTGGAAGACTATTGTCTGCAAAGGTCACCCATTGCGTCGCCGTAGCAATATTTCCACTGGTGTCACTCACGGTCCAAGTGACCGTGGTAGTCCCCGAAGGAAAAATTTTTGGAGCGTCATTAGTGTATGTAAAGTTACAATTGTCCGTTACCGTAGGAACACCAAGAACAAACACACAAGTATTCGCAGTAATGTCAGGAGGTGGAATAATCACGGGTGCAGTATTGTCTTCAACTAAAACCTGCTGATAAGAGTGGGTTGTGTTTCCTGCAGCATCTGTGACCGTCCATGTCACCGTTGTTATGCCTAACGGAAAACTAGCTGTAGCATTGTTTGTAACTGATGCAACGGTACAATTATCCCCTGTAACGGGCACCCCTAAAACCACACCAGTGGCAGTACAAGAGTTTAAATCTGTTGCTACAGTTATGTTGGGTGGTGGGGTATTTAATGGGGCAATCGTGTCTGATACTGTGATCAGTTGGGTTGCTGAAACCGTGTTCCCAGCAGCATCAGAAATTTGCCATACCACCGCTGTTATCCCAAGTGTAAAAACAGCAGGAACATTACTTGTAGGGATGCCAACTCCACAATTGTCTGTGGCCGATGCAACCCCAATATCCACATTACAGTTCGTCGAAAGAACATCTGCAGGAATTCTTAATACGGGGTCTTCATTATCATTAACCGTAATCATTTGGGTTACTGTAGTAGTATTGCTGCCACTGTCAGTGATTTTCCAAGTCAATATATTGATCCCGTTGACGAAGGACAAACTAGGGTTGTCATTCTCAACTAGATTAATTGCACAATTGTCAGAGACTGTAGGGGTCCCAACATCTGATAGGGTAAGAATTGCATCGCAGCTTCCAGGATCACTGTTCACCTGAATATTTGCCGGTGGAGTTACTGTTGGAGGAACTATATCACTGGGAGGCACTGAAATGCTCTGGCTCAATCCAACAATTATACCGCTGGTAAGAGTCGTTGAAATAGTAACGGTGTAGTTTTTTGTCGTGTTGGAAGGGGCGTATAATTTTGTGAAAGAAAGGGTTGATGTTGGTGTTGCACTGTATCCTGAGCTACCATCACCGAAGTCAAAACTCCAGGAAGCCGCTGGGGCAGGGATGGCGTTGACAATTACATCCTCTAACCCCCAGTTGTCCCAATTATTCCCATCATTATCCGGTTGGTACCATCTAAAAATTGTGCTACTTGTCTGAGCGGCCAGCGGAATATCAATATCATTATCAAACCAATCATACCAAGGTGCCCCGTATTGGGGCGTCGTATCCCAATTATCATACATGAGTTGCCAGCTGACCCCGTTGTCTGTAGAGAATTGGAGATAAACTTCTTCGTCTTCTTTTTCTCCGTCTTCACAACCCGGTTGTGGGTCATCTGCTCCATAGCGGATAAAAAATTCAAGACTGCCGCCGAAAGACACGTCTACCGGTAATGTCTGAACAAAACGTTTCCCGCTATTGACTCCACCATATTGTAGGGTAGTCGCCCAAAAGTAATTTGTATTGGAAGGTGTATTTCCTCTCGCGGGAATACATGGCTGACCCACAGTAAAGGGAGATGATGTCCAACCTGCAGGCAGCACTCCATCATTAAAATCAAATTCAGTTACACTGTTTTCACTCGGTATGTACGATGCATTGAACGCAACCAAGGTGCCGCTACATGAAGTTAAAGAGACTGTTGCCGTAAACTGAACCTCTTGCGCACCAAGGGTGCCCATAAGGAGTACGATAAACAATATACTAATAGACCTCAATAACATTGATTTTTGATAATGCAAAAATATCTACCCTTGCGGTTTTGTTTGATCGCCTATCTGCTTTGAAAACTCTTAACTTGACAGGGTCATAATCGCAGCTTCCTGTTTTTACTTCATTTGGGGTTAGTACAAAGGCCAATTTGTCTTCTTCTTTGCTGGCCTCTTCTGCACTTTTATTGAAATTGACGACCAAAGTATGGTCAGTGCGATTGGTAACTTTAATAAGGTAATATTCGAAATCAAATCCATTTTGTCTGTCATCACAAACTTTTGAAGTATAGGAAATAGAAATTTTATCATCTTCGTAGTAAGGAATCCACTCCTGTGAAAACGTCGGATTTAATAGTAAACAAAAAAAGTGCAACAACATAAATGCTTTATAAAATTACTTATATCACACAGTAAAAAAAAATCAGGGAATATTTCTATAAAAAAACTGAAATACAGAACCCTATTGTATCATTTACTTTAGCCAATTTAAAAGGTTTATTTTAAGTCTTTCGTCTCAAAATATATTCTAAGAATACGTTAGAAAATTTGTTTTTGTTACAATCTCTATTCCAACTTCAGCAGTTTTAATGGTAATTTATTAGCTAGTCTCATTTAAGAAGAGAATGAGTTATATCTAAAAATACAACCAATTAACTCCATGAAAAAACCGTTCTAAAACCCCCCTAATCGTATGTTAATCGGATAGTTAGTAAAGTTTTTAGGTTTTAATTATATTTTGTAGTGTAAAAGAAAAATCCTCCGAGTGGAGGGCTGTTTTCATTAAAGCTACTCCATCGTTTTTTTATCACCACAGAGGTCTTGACCATAGAGTCTCTGTGCAAGAAGTAAATCACTTAAATATTCTTTTTGTTCGATAATCTTTCCATTATCGTTTAGTGTGTACTTAATGGCATAATCATTTTCATATTTCCCACCAACACCTTCCATTCTCCCTTCAGCAAAAACCATCGCTGTTTTTCCCTCTACAAGAACGCCTTTGTATTCAACTCCCACATCTCCCATAAGAAGTGAACCGAAGTATCCAGCAAATTCTAAAAAATCATCCCAACTGTATGTTTTAGAAATATCGAGTTGACCAGTTAGTATAAAAGTGAATTCGTCAGCCAATTGCGATTTCATTACTTCAATTTCACCAGCCGTTTGTGCATTAAATGCTTTAAGTACAGTAGCCTTAGTTTTTTCGGTCAGTATTTCATTTTGTGGTTTGACTGTTTTGTTTTCACAGGAAATAAGGGTAATGGCGAAAAGTAAAATAAGTGCTTTTTTCATTTTAAATTATTCATATTAATTTATTGTTAATATATAAACCCTACAATGGTTTAGTTATTCAATTTTAATCTAAAGATATACTGGTTTAAAAAGTTTTTTATGAACTTTTTACTTCAGTAGTGCTTTAAACTCATCTAAATCAAATTCATTTCCATAAAATAAAGTACTCATTTTCATAATGTCAGCCGCTATCATAACTGCTGTTTTAATTTCTTCTTCGCTTGCGCCTAATCTTTTAGCTTCTGCAATGTGATAGGGAATACAGTAATTGCATTTAGTTGAGGCTGATACTGCAAGTCCAACTAAATGAGCATTTTTTTCATCAATAGCTCCTTTAGAATATAGTGGCATTTGTGCTTCTTCAAAATATTTATCAGCACTTTTCAAAATTGAGGTAGGATATACTGAATTAAATGGACTTTTGGCAAGTAGCTCGGCCTTTTCAGTTTCGGTAATTGAATCCTGTGCACTTAAGAAATTAGAAAGTAAAAAAATTGAAGTAAATAATAAACAGAATTTTTTCATTTTAAATAATTTATGATTAATAATACATATACAAATTAGTTACTGAACTTAATAATAGGATATGCACATGATTTAAACTTAATGGATAAATAGAAAGGTCAAGAAATTGCCACTTCAGTATAATATGACCCTGATACTTATAGGTTTTTTCTGAGGTTTAGGTGCTCTATTTCATTGCATTAAACATGCTTAAAGTATCGTCAAAAGTCATAAAATGAATTAATTTTCCTTCTTCGCTATATTCAGCGTAATGTCCAAAAATAGTATCCATACCATCTGCTTTTGCATTTACTTTAGTAAATACTTTATTCCCTTCGGCTATCATAAATTCTGGTTCTACTTTAAAGTTATCCCATAATCCTGGTATTTTAGACATTTGCTCCATCATAGCTTGTTTTCCTTGATGAGTTCCAGATAAAGGGTGTTTATCGCCTGGAAATGTCCAAGTAATGTTGTCATCAACTATGTCATTAAAGAAAGATTCCATATCTCCAGCATTAAAAAGGTCATAACCCTTTTGAGAAAGTTCTTTTGCATTCATATTATTTTAGTTTATGGTTAGTTTTTATAAAATTAAAAATTTTCTCCTATTTTTTTCCAAAAATAATATTATTAAATTATTGTGTTTAGTACTAATGACTGCTTAAACACTGAGTTGCAAAAGAAAATGAGGATATGCCGGCACTTTAGTTTGTTTTTAAATCATAAATGATGTTCTTGATGAAGTCCTCTTTTGTTATATTTCCAGGGCCATTTAATTCTGTT
>PBCE01000002.1 GCA_002716845.1 Flavobacteriaceae bacterium
TAATAAGATGAATGCTATTAGAGCCATTTTTTAATACTTTGAATAAGGTGAATGCTATTTCATGCGACGATGCTTGATACTCGGAGTCTACTACAAGTACCTTTTTTAGTATACTAAGGATAGTCCATGATGCTTATATGCTAATAATGTCATTTTAGGCTATCGTGTATGAATGTATAGAAAAAACGACATGCTTGATAGGTAATTTTATACTTATAGACTTAGAATACAAATTCCTATCGTATTGCATGTAGAGGAAAAAACCGACGTTTTTACAGGCTACAGTTCGTAAAGGTGTGGGTATGTAAAAAAAATAAAAAGTTGACTACGAAACATATACTTGTATTGATAGGCTTACATAATCTAGGTTTCTAGGTTGGTACACGTAATATCAAAATTGTAAATCTTGGGCGTGTACTATAACGATTATTTTTTTAAAACAAAATGAATACTATTGTGAAACAAACTATTCAATTCACGAAACCAGAGTGGAATACTCTCTGGAAAGCGTGCAATGATTTTGCACAAAAAGAAATTGTCACAACTGAGCGAATGCGTAACAAACGAGGTCAATTCAACCGTCAAAAAATGATTTACGACACCACTGTCGGCAAGATGGGCGAATGGTCAGTGACTTGGTTGTTCTGGAAGAATAATATCGATTGTTCTGAGCCAGATATGGAAATCTACGAAAAACACCGTAAATCCTTCGATGCAGACTTAACCTACGATGGTGTAGAACTTCATGTAAAGTCACAGTGCGAAGAGGCGTCGAAACGATATGGAACGTCTTTTGTTTTCCAAAAGGGAGGACAAGGACGAGGGCACACAGACCCTATAATCCGTTCCGGTGATGGTCAGGCAATATTTGTTGTGGTACGTGAAACTACAAGAAGTGCAGATGTATATGGTCCTATCACTACGGACGTCCTAAGAAAGAATCTTCGGGATCCCAAACTGGATTATTTGAAGAAAACGAAGACGTGTGTGTATCTTGAAGATTTTACTATAAAGGAAGTTTAATACCCTGGAAATGTTCACAGCATTGGAAGCATTAGCAGGTGCCGGTGCATTGATTTCTATGGTATCCAATATACCTCAAGTATGGAAGGTTCGGCATCCCAACAGTACATCGGATTTGCACGTATGTACAGTCTTTATGCATTGTATATCAGCAGCACTCTGGTCGATATATGGGTTTATGTTGGAGTTATATATATTAGGTATAGAATCTGGTATTGTTACCCTATTAAATATATTAATTCTACTTGCTATATACCGTGATTCTCAAACTAGGTCGAGCTCGAACAACAAAAGAGTACCCCAGATACAAAATTTTTGATACATACAAAATATTTTATAAAAAAATAATGTCCGATTTAACTCCGGGTTTTTGTACTTCTAAATGGTTCAAAGCGTATGAATATATGTGTCAGAATAATAAACCGCGTGCATTGGCACATTCTTATATCGTACGTGACGAATTTGTGTGGATATTTGCCCTGTTGAAGCGTGGCGAAGAGGTATTAGCCGTGACAGCGCGTGCCCCATTAAACCTCGGTGATTGTGATCAGTACCTCGAGTTTGTTGATGACCAGGACGAGAAAAACTGGGTAGAGTATTTCATTCTCGAATAACTATAAATATACCGTATGTTAATATTAAATGTTAGAAGTAGTTGATGTTTATATTCTCTGTTCAGTAGTGTTGTACTCTGGTATAGTATTACTTACTTACGACAATTACAGCCAAGCTGTACAAAACTGGCTCGTCTTAGTTACCCATGTCTTCGCTATCCCTATGATTTATATTCTTCGAAACACCGCTTGGATCTTCTCTACGGTGATCATAGGTCTTGGATGTAGTGTAGCTTATCACACGTCGATTGTCTTCGATGTCGGACAGGAGTACATGGGACCTTTAGACATTTCCTTTTCTACATTGACCCTTATATTAGTAACCGTGTTAGTTCTGTTCGAAGAGTTCCCCGAATGGATGTTACCTGTGTTGTTGTTTGTAGTCTTATTACTTGGCGTGTTCTGGAGTGACCAAATGGTTGCGGATATCGTTGGCGGTGTTACTATAATTTGTCAAGTCATTTTTGTTGTAAAGAGAACCTTTGATTATTTCTTCCGCGAAGCTGACAGTAAACGCGACATATTGTTTCTGTACATCTCGTTAATATTAGGTGGAGGAGGCGTAGTAGCCTTTTTAACGGATGGGAAACATAGCGACGAACACTACGCAATTATCCATAGTATTTGGCATACATGTGCATACGTAGCCATGTACTTTGGGCTCAGATCTATTCGGAGAAGTGATATCACCGATATGCGTGTTCCTAGAGTAGTTTTTAATAGTAAATTAATAGGTAAGATTGCTTATCATTAGGTTTTTCTACGCTTTGCTTCTGGTTCGTAATCTCCTTCTTCGTCCGACTCATCGGAGTAGTCATCCTCTACGAATTCTTCTTCTTCGGATTCGTCTTCTAGAAAGTCGAGGTCCTCTTCGTCGTCTTCTTCAGGATCGGTGTAACCTTCAGACCATTCGCTTTCTTCGTCTTCATTGTCCGATACATGTGTGATGAGTTTGTATATAGATTCCCACGACTCGCCGTCATTATGACGTTTCATAATTGCACTCCAGGGTAAAGGATCTGGTCCAGTCTGGTAGAATTCAAGATTGTTTTGTTTTGCCCATTCTACAAACATGTTAATTTTCTTTCTTGAAATACACGAATGTGTGATGGTCTTTCCATTCTTCATGACAAGTACCATGTCGAATGATTTCGTGTACGAGGTCACCCGTTCACAAAAGATAACGTCAATGCTAGATGCATCTTCAATGTATAATGAATTTGGTGCAATCAGACGCGTTTTTGTAGGGTACAAATTGTTCATGGTTGTAGTACCGTGCAATCTTGCTTCAACAGAATCGTTGAGAATAACACAGTCTTGACCAGACAAGGTGTCTACCTTTTTGTTGAGTTGTTCCACAAGAACATTATCGTCTGCATCGTCGTCGTCTGTGATTAACCAGGACTCGCTACGAAATAGTAGTGTTTTCTTGTTTTGATAGGGTGTCGATAGTTCCGTCAGGAGATATGCGTGCTCACTGGATTGAGTCGCTGGTACCGAATACAAACGTCTGACATTCAAAGAAACGTCATTCACAGATAATATTTTAGAATTGAAATTATACTTCAAGTTGCAATCTTTTTTTCTTAAATTAACACAATAAAACATTTTTATTAATTTTTATCACCTTTTTATACATTATTTTTAATTAATTATACTATTTTTGATCACTGGGGTATCGTAGCAACCTAGGTATAATACTAGGTAGAATATACAATACTAGGTCGAGTCGTACTAGAAAGTGTTAATAAAGTAAATTAATAATCCTACTATATAAGTAAAAAAAATGTTTAAATAAATGAGTCAATTTACACACGAGCGATTTTTTTCACTGGATGACCAAAACTTAGACGAACCAAGTCAACGAAGCGAAGAATGGTTTCGTAGACGCAAGAATAAACTCTCTGGGAGTAAATTAAGTCAATTCCTCTTCTGTAGAGGTAACGACGACCGCGTTAAATTCTATGAAGAAGTCTTTGAAGGACGAAAAAAAGACCCATTTACCGAAGAACAGATGGGTTGGATGGAATGGGGGAGAGAGCATGAAGATGGAGCTCTTGAAGAGTTCTTAAACCGTAAGACCGATATTATCGCGTTTGAAGCACCCCACATTCAACACAATACCATTAACTGGTTGTCTGCAACTCCTGACGGATTCTACCAAATCTACGATGAAACTAGTGAAGATTTCGAAGTCTTAGAAGAAGGAATCCTCGAGATTAAATGTCCGGCAAAGTCAAAAAAATGCAATCGTAAAGTAACCTATTATTACGTCCCACAAATGTACCTTGAGATGGCGTGCAGTGACAAGCGTAAGGCGATATTTATTTCCTGGGGTCCAAAGCGTCTACGTGCATGGAAATTGGAGTGGGACGCCGAGTTTTGGAAAGTATTGTCCAGAATGATGGATACGTTTCATCGCACAAAGTCCGGTGCAACCTATGAAGAATTTGAACTCTGTCAGGTTGAATTAAGACGAGCATGTCACAAAGTTGTGGACAATGCGACCCCCCTAGGGGACTGGGATCTCACAGACGTCATAGAAGAGTAAAAACTAACATATATAAGTATCTTATTTTAATAATAAATGAAACGGAAACGTGAAGTCAAATGTCACTTATGTACGTATACGTGTAGACATAAAAGTTATTTAAGAAGACATTTATCGTTCAAACATGACATAGGCGTAACATGGTACAAATGTGACCATTGTAATTACAAAAGTAAATGCAAAACGGATCTAAATTATCATTTAGCAAGTAAACATGATATATGCACCGTCTGGCATCACTGTAACCTGTGTAATTACAAATGTTACAAGCCTTCTTCTTTAAAAAAGCACTTGGCATTTAAACATGATATTGGCATCAAATGGCATCACTGTCACTTATGTGATTACAAAGGTAAACAAACAGGCAACTTAAAAGCACACATGTCCGCCGCACATAATATAGGCGTAACATGGCACCAGTGTGACCTATGTGATTCTAAATTTAAACAAAAGCATCAGTTGAAATCACATTTGGCAGATATACATAATATTGGAGTCACATGGTTTAAATGTGACCTATGTGATTACAAAGCTAAGAAAAAAGGACATATAAAACAACATATGACGAACAAACATAATATTGGAGTCACATGGTTCAAATGTGACCATTGTAATTACAAAGGTAAGCAAAAGGGACACTTACAAGTACACCTTGCGGCTACTCACGACATCGGTGACAAATACTGTGATATCTGTTATGAACATGTGGGCAGGGTTCGTTCTATCAAAGGTGCAAAAGTATGTAGGTCATGCTGTGATGATTATGGGTTCATGAAAGAGCGTATAGAACTCAAATACATCAAAGTGTTAAAAGTTAGGTTTCCATATCATATGGAGCATGATACCCGTGTTCAGGGAGACATGTGTCTACGTTATAGACCAGACGCTATGTGGTTGGACCCTCACCTGAAGTGCCATATCCAGTTTGAACTAGATGAACATCAACACCTGTGGAAGAATGGTTCTTACGATTGCGATGAGAAGCGTATTTCGGATATATACGACGAGTTTAAAAGCAATGTACCAGAACATTTTGTGGTCGTGAGACTAAATCCGGACAGTGAATTGGGTCGCGCAGCGGTGTTCAAAGATCGTTTGAACCACCTGGTAGAGGTATTAGAACACGTGAAGACCTCTCCACCAAAGGAAAAGATATCTATAATATACATGTACTATGATAAGAATAATCATAGAATAGCAAAAAATTTACCAAAATATTTACTAGATGAAGATAATATGTCTATACAAACCGAGGTATATAAGCAGCCATGAGTCCAATAAATGGTCAAACAACGCTTGGGATGCATCTACAGACTCACAAATACCATTGATGGTAAAAAATACATAGGGAAAACCATTGAGTATAAGAAGAGGATGCTTCAACATAAAAATTCGAAAATGAAAACGTATATCAGTAACGCGATTCGAAAATATGGATGGGAGAACTTTAAACGGGAAAAGATCATTGACGATGTGCCTGAAGAGGACTTATCGAACCTTGAGATATCCTATATCGAGGTGGAGAAGACCATAGCACCGGCGGGATATAATCTCACTAAAGGCGGTGAAGGTGTGTCCGGATATAAGCATACCGAAGAGGCGATACGAAAATTACACAACGGTCAATATGGATCTGTTTCTTTTAATAAAGTATCTAAAAAATGGGTTGTACTTGGCTCCAGCCCCGAACGGAATTACATTGGATACTACGATATGAAGGAGAAAGCAGAAGAGGCACTCGAGCTTTACAACGAGACGGGTAAATGCATGGAATCGGACAGAAAATTGCGAAAGCAGGGGACTGGAAGTATTGTTAAAACAAAAAATGGGAAACGATACCGGGCAATAGTCTCGATTAATAATAAAAGATATAGTAGAACATTCGGTACAGTAGAGCAATGTGAAGAATGGATAAAATCGGGAAAAATCACTGAGTCTCGCAATCGAAAACCAGGTACTGGGAATATTCGTAAACGTAATCAACGATACGAGGCACGAATCATGATTAACAAGAAAAGATATTGTAACAACTTCGATACAGTAGAAGAGTGTGAAGAGTGGTTAAAATGTATGGCAAATATCAAGTAAAATTAATTATAAATAATATTATTCTTTTATAAAATGAGTTGTAAAGAATGTAGAGGTAAAGAATTTCGTAGTGAAATAATTAAATATAGGCGTGTGTTGTCTAAGCCATGGATGTCAGTAAAAGATTCAGGTGATCGTTCATGGAAAGAAATATTTCTGGACGAAGCTATATGTCCAAAGCGTACAGCTTCTGGTGGGTACAAGTGTGTTTATATTTTTGAGAATAATATTGTTGTATCGGTACAAATTTCTGACAAAAAAAAGTGTGAAAATATAAGACAAAAATATAATAAGTTTTTGTCAATAGAAGGTGTACAAAAATATCTGAACTATCCTGGTGAAATATTTATGGTCAATAATTATCTAGTTGCCAATTTACCATATTGTCAAATGGATTTATTTTCCGTGTTGGAAAAATCACCAAAATATATTGGTATGATTCACTATCGACATTTATTACCTGTATTGATAAAATTACACACTAAAAAAATATATCTTGGGGACATAAAACCAGAAAATATATTTGTGTGTGGAAATGCGTTGTCATTTGGTGATTTAGACGATGCTTTGGTAAGTGAGGAAGATTTTGCAAGTGGAAAGGTAGTTGGAACTCTAGGTTATGCGCCATTGTTGTTTGATAAACCGTTTTTACCATATAATTATGACAGCTTGGAGATAAATGATATTTACGCATTGAGTGTAGTGTTGTGTTTGGCTTATGAATTAAGTTATCTCAATGACGAACAAATGTGTGTGATTGATGCTGCAACTGGTAAAATAAACAATAAGACTGGCAAACGACTAAAAATAACGTGGGAAGATACAATATATTGGCATGTAAACATATCGAAACGTTTTATAAATAGCTATTATCTATTTCGTACAGGGGAACGTACACTGAAAGACCTAGTTCAAAAGAAAAACATCCTCAAAAAAGTATTAACACAAAAATTAAAAATTTAGTATATAAGTATCTTTTAAACAATATAAATGACTGATATCACTGCACCTGTCCTAGAAAAGTACGAATATAAGTTAGATCCTGAGTTTAAAGGACTTTTTAACGGAAAATTTGAACTATCTTACCCAGTCACGTTACAAAAAATAACTTCTAGTAAAATTATTCATACGCGGAAATCCAGACAGTACATGGATGAAAACCGTCTTACTCAGGAAAAAGTCATAGAGGCAATAAACACCGGTTCTACAGTGAATCAGAACGATACTATTTTTTGTAAGGGACGCGAAGTAAACATAAGATTGGTAAAAAAAGACGACAAGTACCTCGTTATTGACATGTATCTTAGAACTTAAACATGTCCCATAATCTTCCAGTGATTAGCATTCTTCTTCTCGGAGGAACATTACTCTTCTTTAATTTTAAATTAGTAACTTTTGTTTTGATTACTCTTTCTAATCCATCTTCGTAAAGATAGGGTCTCAAATAGGCTATATCACCTGTATCTATATTTACAGCTTTCCATCCTGTTCCAGCTGGCTTGATTGCTCTGTATATTGTCGTATCAAATGGCATTCTATAATGTGCGTTTGCAACAACTTCATTCGACTTATCCGATTGATCCCGTAAAAATACATACAATGGGGATTCTATTTTAACAACCTTATAAAGCTTTGTGCTCCATATGATTGGATCTCGTTTTGTCATAATATTTACATAATCATCGATGAGTATAGGTTCTCTTGTTATACCTAAGGATGAATAATTTACATAAAAGGCTCTGACATTAAGCCTTTGTCGTTTTAACATTTTTATAGGTCAAAGCTGTATTTGTAGTGATTTTTTTCAAATACCATATATATAGGAGTTCTATACGATAAAATGTCAGACGACGACGAAGAAAAAGGACTTCTTAATTTATCGCGAAATAAGTATTTTAACAAACATAAAGCAGCTGAAATCGAATCTTTTATTCGACGGTCTTATTATTTGTGTGTAATATTGTTCTTTTGTTTGGGTATAACATTAGCAGCGACTGTTCTCGCAGGCGTGTACAAAACGTCTCAGATCACCGAATCAATATTAATTACAGTAGTTGGACCAGTATATCTAGTGTTGTTTTTGGTACTACTATGTTGTGGTAGACACACAATTCTACGAATGGCTCTTGTATTGGTTGTAACATCATTTGTAGGGTTTATTTCCGGGTTTATTTGTGGAGCAAACATAAAGATGGTAGCCATGACTTTAAAAGATAATTAATATATAAGTATACTTTTCTTAATATAAATGATTGTTATTAAACGTAAAGGAGTAGAAGAACCATATGATACAACTAAAATGTATAATTTTATAAAAAGAGCCGTTGAATATCCCACGGTATTGGATACAATCGATGTAGAAGGTCTTTGCGATCAAATTAACAAAGGTGTAGCAGCCAAAATGCCTAGTTCTGATATTGTCCCCTATACCGCTGAGCAGGCTGCTTCTCTGGCAACCCAATCGTATGAATATGGTATTTTAGCAGGGAGATTGGAAACGATCGATTTACATGGTACTACACCTGGCAGTTTTACCGAAGCTATGAATCTTTTAAACAATGAGGGTATACTTTCTAAATCTTTTATGGAAAAGGTTCACGCTTACAATTACGACGCACATATAACACACGAAAAAGATTTCCAATACGACATTATTGGGCTACGGACACTAAAACGGTCTTACTTGTTAAAAAACAAGGATGGTATAGTAGAGCGTCCTCAATATTTACTAATGCGTGTCGCTGTATTTTTAGCGGATACACCTAAGAAAACGATTGATTTGTACGATACAATTTCAAATGGTTGGTATACTCATGCATCGCCTACATTGTTTAATTCTGGACTGAAACAGTCTCAATTGGCTAGTTGTTTCCTAATGTCTATGAAGGATGACTCTATAGAAGCAATTTACGAGACATTAAAAGATGTAGCTTTGGTAAGTAAATCTGCCGGTGGCATTGGTATCGACGTCTCAAATATTCGAGCGAAACACACCCGTATTAAAGGTACAAATGGTACAAGTAATGGTTTAGTTCCTATGCTTCGCGTGTTCAATAACACCGCCAGATATGTAGATCAGGGAGGAAATAAACGCAAAGGATCATTCGCGATATACATAGAACCATGGCACAAAGATGTAGAGGATGTTTTAAAGTTGAAGTTAAACCATGGCGTGGAAGAAGAAAGAGCAAGAGATTTGTTTTATGCTCTGTGGGTTCCTGATCTTTTTATGAAACGTGTAGAATCTGACGGTAAATGGACTCTATTTTGTCCAACTGAAGCTCCTAAACTCCAGGATGCGTACGGTGAAGAATTTGAACGNTTNTACNNNGAGTANGAGNCNCTNGGAATTGGTAAAAGTATTCAGGCTCGTGATTTGTGGATGCAAATTTGCACGACTCAGATAGAGACTGGAACACCTTATCTTTTATACAAGGATGCATGCAATAAAAAAAGCAATCAGAAAAACTTGGGTACTATACGCTCTTCTAACTTATGTTGTGAGATTGTAGAATACCATGACAAGGATCAAACAGCTGTTTGCACACTTGCAAGTATTGCACTACCTAAATTTGTAACTCAACATGGGTTTAATTTTGATAAGTTGGTAGATATAGCAGGTCAAGTCACAGAGAATTTAAATTTGGTAATTGATAAAACAACATATCCAGTAAAAGAAGCGGAATATTCTAACAAACAGCATCGTCCTATAGGTATTGGAGTTCAGGGTCTTTCTGATGTCTTTCAAATGATGGGTATGGCATATGATTCAACGGAAGCACAAGAATTAGACCGTGACATTTTTGAAGCCATCTATTACGGTTCTATTAAAAAGAGCATTGAACTTTCGCAACGAGACGGACCATACAACTCGTTTCCCAATTCACCGGCAAGCAAAGGGGTATTTCAATTTAATTTGTGGGGGGTTGCACCGTCTAGTAGATTTAATTGGGACATACTAAGAAGCAAAATGTTAAAGCATGGACTAAGAAATTCACTACTTACTGCTCCTATGCCTACAGCTTCCAGTGCCCAAATATTGGGAAACACAGAAAGTTTTGAACCCAGGACTTCAAATTTATATGTCAGACGTGTTTTGAGCGGTGAATTCGTGATTATAAATAAGTATTTGCAGATGACATGTCAAAAACTAGGAATGTGGGATTCTTCTTTAATCAATAATATTATTGAACATAAAGGAAGTGTTCAAGAGACGAATTTACCGGTTGAGGTAAAGCAGTGTTTTAAAACTACATGGGAATTAAGTCAAAAGAGTATTATCGACCATGCAGCAGCTAGGGGTGCTTACATAGATCAGTCACAAAGTTTGAATCTTTACATGGCTGCTCCGACCCATTCAAAACTGACCTCAATGCATTTTTATGGGTGGAAGAAGGGATTGAAGACGGGATGTTATTATTTAAGAACGCAGCCTAGAGCGACTGCTATAAATTTTACATGTGAGTCTTGTAGTGCTTAAACAGTTAATAATTTATATAATTTATTTGGCGTGACAGCAGAGGGGTTTACATTTTGTAACATTCTACATTGTTGTAGTGCACATACCATTAATTCGGAACAATAATATTGTGGGTACTCCGTACTGCTTCTTCGTAGTGGTATGGCGTACAACAATGCTCCAGCGTAATCGTAAGGTTTACCACATTGTGCCAATAAAAAATTCCCCAGTTTAATTTCATTGGCTGGAGATAAGGTAATTGGTACACTGGCAGCGGATGTTTCGTCCAAAACTCTGTAAAATGGGTTGTTGTGTTGATGCTTTAACAAACGATACGACAATACATCCCCCCAAAGGATGTAAAAGCAGACGTGGACCATACCATCTTCTAGGTATCTCTTATAATTATTTTTTAGTTTGTCGTGACCCTCTATTTGCTGGAAAAATGTTTCTGCTTCTTCTTCAGTCCAACTGAAAACGAATTCCGAATGGCAGTAGTCTCCCAATGTCAAATAACTTACTACCTTATTAAACCAATTATCAAAAATACCAATCGGTCGCGCAAACACCGCGTTCAGCATTTATGTATTTATCCCTATATATTTATACTATTTTTATTAAAAACATGAGACTATACCTTATATTGTTTTGTATCGTACCTGTTTATTGCTATCCAGAATGGTTTCACTCATACAAAAAAGTCCATCGGAAACTGTACACCATAGAGGAAGAAAATCTGGCTTACCATCTACTAGCGCCAAAATATCATTTTGCATCTGTACATAACTATAGTCTTACTTATCGATCGGATAAAAATCATACCCGGGCAAATCCTTTTCACAAACGCAAACGTAGGCTGGACACAAAAGGTAATCATCGTTTTGGTCTGCCTTTGTCAATGGATTGGAGAACACATGGAGCGGTGACTTCTGTAAAACGTCAAGGGTCTTGTGGCGCATGTTTTGCATTTGCAGCAGCTGGTTCTTTTGAATATTGGTATTGGAAGAAAACTGGTCAACTAAAAGATTTCAGTGTACAACAATGGATAGACTGTACAAAGGGAGATAATTACGGATGCGATGGCGGTATAATGGAGTATGCATTTGAAAAGGCAAAACGAACACCGGCTGGTCCAGATAATTTTGATCCATATTTAGAAAGGGAATACAAGTGTTATCGTAGAATTGTGCGTCCATGGGTTATGGTAAAGAACTACGCCACACAAAGCGATGAATGGAATTACCCAATCGAAGATAAATTGGCTCATAATATTGTACAATATGGACCAATACCCGTAGGCATAGATTCAACATCGTGGCACCTAGAAATGTATAATGGTGGTGTTTTAAAAGAATCTCAATGTGGAAAAGACGTGGATCATGCAGTGTTGGTAGTCGGATTTACTCCAAAGTATTGGATTATAAAGAATTCATGGGGAAAGAACTGGGGATTAGACGGTTATTTTTATTTAGAAAGGTGGAAAAATGCCTGTGGTATAAATTCGTACGCATCGTTTATTACAGAAGCGACTATATAAATAATTAAAATATATAAATAAATGTTAGAAGAAATTGGCTGGATAATTGCCTTTGTTGTAGTTTTTATTATCACACACTATCAATTTAAATATTGTGTACCAATCACCGTATGGACTTTGAAATTTCTTCAAACCTGTATGATTATCTTGGTATGTAAACTTTACGTTGTGTTTCGTGTGTATGGTGATTTTTCTCAAATCAACGATTTTATTGGTAACGTAACTGCTATGTATACAGATTTATAGTTTTAATTCTGGTTGATCTACACGTCTTCTTTTTCTCGCACATGATGAAGACGACTGAAACGCTTTTTCAAGTCCTAATGCAATTTTGCACACTAACTCATGTCTAGAATTAAAAATCAATGATGCGATATTTTGAGTAGTTGTGAAGTCTCCCTTTATAATATCATTAGCACCACTAACTGCAACTGGTGTTGCAACGGTAGCATTGGCTTTCCAAATTAAATCTACAATATATTCCCTGGCTTCTCTTAAGGCTTCATTAACATTAAAGATAGTCTGTTCTCTAAATTTAGCTGCATCAAGACAAGCTGTGTTAATTGTTTTACTTGCAGACCTATACCAGTTTGCGTATCCAGTTTGAGCAGATGTTAAGCACATATCTTCGTATGCTTTTACAGCGGGAGCTACTAAAAGTTCTGCTTGTTTGACACCCGCGTACGCCCACTGCATAAACCACTGTGCGACGTTCCAAAGAAACCCTAAAAATATAACTTCTGCTGCTGCCTTGTACCCATATGCAGTCCAACCGTTACCCACACCTTTACAGGTCAAAGATGGTAATACACTACTAATACGATCCATTTTAAAAATAAATACAATTTTATATACTAACTTTTACTTAACTCTCTACTTAACCACATTCTAAATGGTGTATAGTATTTACTTACATAATCGTCGGAACGGTTGTCTCTTTGACGCAAATACTCGTGCGATACTCTACGGAATAACGCTGGGTCCTTTGAATTTGTTAACATTTCAATATCACCTTGAAGATTATAACAGTTGCTGGACACGTCAGTATTGTAACTTTTCAATTCTTTTGCTATACAAATTTCTTTCCATCGGTTTATTACATTCATATTTGGACGCCCGATGCCTTCATTTATAAATCTTTTCTTTTTCCATTCCACTAAAGTATTGGTTAGCGCATTTATTGCTCTAAATGTATACTCTACACAATGTATATCGTTGTTTTTTACACGGTGACATTTTATAAGAATATCTTTGTTTTCGTCTGCGTACAAATCGCCTACAGAAATAGACTGACATATCTCATTATTTTTACTAAATAACAATGTATTTGAATTGAAAGTAATGGATGCGTTGCGATACATTGTGGAAAATACTGCACCTATTATACTACCAATTGCAACGGATAGTTCATCTCCAGTTGTTATGTAATTGTACACACCGTTGTACTTTTCCGCAATTTTTTCAAACTCTATGTAATTATTACATGGACCTACACATATTACATGTACGCGTGTTTGTTTTGGAAACTCAGGGGGTTGAAAATTTCCACGATTTGATACAATGATCACATTTTTTGCAGTTATAGTGTGAATGTATTCAAATGGTATCGTACTTATTTTATCATTTTCACGGTAAAATTTGCGCGATTTCTCTACGATTAACTCAGTACCTGGATAATCACACACAAATACAATATCTTTGGGTGGGATTGTATCGAGATTATCGTAATCCATATGCTGAATTCTTAGTTGAAATAATCCGAAAAAAGAATTGTTATTTATTTTAGAATTTTCTGGAACAAATCTAATCATTTATTATATTTTTTTATTCACTTATATACTCTCTGAATTTATGCCCATATTTTCAATAACTTCATCTACCTGTGATTCTGTGGTACATACATAGTCAAACAAGCGCTTATCTATCGTTTCGCAAGCCGTTTCAGACTCGTTTGCGAAGTATTGAATGTGGTCTCTTAAATCGTCTGATCGTTTTAAGACACGTTTGAATCGAACATGCCACGGTACGTTCAAATAAATAATGGTAAACCCATTTTCTTTTAAGACTTTTGCTTCATTTTCAAACCGTACATCGTCCACAATTACATCTCCATCTATACGGGCAATTAGTTTATTTATCCAAATGTTGTTATCAATGGATCGTCCAACAGTACCAACCATAATATGTTCACCTCGACCGGCGTCTTTTAAATTCATTCTCGAAACGAGTTCTTTGATTGGTCTTGCAATTGACATTATTTTTGCATTTGTTTTTAGTTGAAGTTGTGTTGACGCATACGTTTTACCACTTCCCATAGATCCACAGAAAGCTACTTTAGTCGTTGGTACTTCGAAATTATTTTTAACGATAGACATTTATGTGAAAATATTCTATTTATATACTCACCAATAACTTCCATTCATTAAACCAAAAATGAAATTCCAAGTGCTTGCTACAAATCCACTAATTTGAGGAAATACTAATTTACGCTTTTCGCTCGGTGAGTATCTGGCATCGTTCCATTGCATTAAAAAGTACATAGAGAAATATACCATATTTAATAACGAAGAAACAACAGATATAGATCCATCAGTAGATACTTTTATGAACTGTATGATTCCACTAATTACACCCAATATAGTAAGAAATGTCAATAGCGATGTATTCTTTTTTTCTACAACGGTTACCGATGCAAAAACCTGAGGGTCTTCACGCTTCAAAAATATCGTATCTTCGTCAAAATCTCTTGATGTACGTGATGTCATTTATTATTATCTCCATGTTATTTATACATTTTTTTAGTATATATTTTTGATTAGTATATAAAAATGGGTAATAAAAATTCATGCGATCAAGGATGTAAATTAGAAAAGGTTAAAACAGCCATGAAATGTTTCAAATCGTCTGTAGAATTACAACGTCAATTTCAAAATAGAATGATGCGTCTTGTTATGGTCAGTGAAAATGACAAGAGGTTAGCAAAACGTTTAGTCGAATCTGATTTTAAGTACGCACTAAAACATTACAAAGACGATCCAGTACCAGATAGATTGAATGAAATATATGCAAGGTATCCCACCTTATTGGAATTCTTACCGAATTGCGCTAGTTTTTGTACATTAAAGATGTAATATATTTTAATATTTAAATTGTCTATTTTTTATACATATGAAAGAAGAACCCCAGGAACCCCCGGAACCACAGGATGTTGTCGGTGATTATACATTATTAAGTCTCGCTGCCTTTATGACGGTCCTCAGTATTCTATGGCAGAACGGTTTCTTTGACCACATGTGTTAATCGACAACGATTGGGTTCTCACGCGTGTCTCCAGGTCTACGCCTACGACGTCTACGCCTGTAACGTAAAGGTTGTAGTACCGTACGTTCAGGTAAGACATTGTGAAACTGATTCAGTGTGGTAATATCACCTTCTTGTTGGTCTTCCGGACGTATCAATTGAAACCCAGTACGACGGCTTCCATCCGGCATGGTAACATCATGAAGTACGCGTAAGGCAAATCTTGTTAACAGTTCTCTAACTCTACGTTGTGTTGGTGTTAATGTTGGTTCTAAATGAACTGTATCCCGTTTGCGCTTTCCAGTAATTTTGGTTATATTTGTACGACATAGGGGACAGGTAGTGTTTGTTTTGGTCCACCTTTTTATACATTTGACGCAAAATTCATGATCGCATGAATCTAGTTTGGCTTTATTCTTAATTTTTTCAAAACAAATACAACATTCCGTCATTTTTATCACCTAATTTTTATTAATAATTATTATATTTTTTATAGATACTTTATAAATACTTTCTAATACTAGTAGTTTCAACCTAGTTCGACCTAGTTGGGTTAAAACTAGGGTTATAAACCTAGGTAGCTCTAGGTAGATAAATCCCGTCCTAAAAAATTGTGTATAGTACAAATACAAAATATTATTATTTTAAATTAAAATGAAGGTTACATTTCAACATTTGGATAGTCAGTCACCGGAAGCAGATAAGATTGTTCTCTTTGGACGTACAATCGACGACAAAAGCGTGGCAGTATGGATAAATGGTTTTCGACCCTCTGTTTGCATCAAAATAGACGCAAAATCTATCCCTCGGTTAAAGCAATATCTCAATGACTCTTTGATACGTTATCGTTGTTCAAAAATCATACTTAAATCAGACGAGTGTCTTTTAAACATTGAGAGAAAGATAATAGACAGTCACAAATATGGCAAGACCATGGTCATGTTCGACGAAATCCGTGGTCAAGATATTTGCAACTTTGACGAGACGCAAACACCAGTCTTTGTGAAGATTTCCGCAGATGATAAGTGGGTTTTACACGATTTAAAAGCATTACTATCGCGTAAAGTTCAATATATCTGGAAGCAGGAATTCAGTAGGAATGAACTCGAGGAATTGATGGTTGAAAATTATAAAAAATATGGGTTTGGAATTCGTGGGTTTGACCATCCATTTACCATATACAACGATCAGGTAGACTATCCATTGCAGTATTTGATCGATCGTGATATTTATTCATCTAGTTGGATGACCATTGAGGGTACGTGTGTTCAAGAAAAAAAAACTACCTGTGACATTGAAATCAACGGTGATAAAAAAACCCATGTCCAAATTGAGCGCAACGACATGGCGCCCTGGCGTATACTGTGTTATGATATTGAATCCGTTCCATTCAAACGACCATCTGGGAAATTTGAGTTTCCCAAAGCGGAAAGAGATCCGGTATGTACCATCGGAGCAGTCCTTCAACAGAACGAGAACGTAAAAAAGTACGTGTGGATACTAAGTCCGAATGGAGACCCATTGGAAAAATTATCACCGGTCAAAGATCCTACGGATGAATATACATCAGAAGACGTAACCGTGTTTCATTTCGAAAACGAATTGAAAATGTTAAAATCGTTCAATAATTTCATCGTAAAAGAAGACATTGACATTTTGGAAGGGTACAACAGTTCCTTCTTCGACCACCCGTACTTGTTCGACAGGTACCATACATTGAACGGATATTCATTTCAACGGAGTTGGAAAAGCGAGAACAAGTACCCCACCTGGGGACGTCTTTTGGGCGTTGAATCTAAAATAAAGGAAAAGGTGTTTCAAAGCAACCAGGCGGGTAAGAATGTTACCAAAACACTTTACATTCCTGGACGAATCGATCATGATGGGTACCAAGTCATGAAGAAGAACCATAACTTGAACTCTTACAAGTTGGATGAAGTGGCAAAGACATTTTTAGGCACGAAGAAATATCCCATGGATTACAATGAAATTCATCCAAAGTTTCATACAAAAGAAGGCAGAGATGAATTGGCAGTCTACTGTGTAAAAGATGCATGGTTGACACGTATGATAATGCACAAACTGAACAAACTGTTCGTATCGTTTCAGTTGTCATGTGTCACCGGGATATCGTTGAACGATGTTCTCAACCGAGGACAAGGAATACGGACCATTGCACTCATGTTACGGTACTGCAAGAAACGCAATCCTCAATTCTTTATTCCGCGACGTCAGAAAAAGAAAAAGTATTCCTACAGAAATGAACTGAACACAGAAGAATTCGGTGTAAAAACCGTTAAAGACGAAGTGTCTGAAGGATTTCAGGGGGCAGTGGTATTGGATCCTAAACCCAAATTCTACAAAGAAGCGATAGCAACCCTTGATTTTGCGTCACTGTACCCTTCGGTGATGATGTGCATGAACATGTCCTACGAGACGATTGTATCCAGGGAAAAGATGTTACGAATGGGTTGGACGGAAGGCAAAGAGGTCCGAACGGTCCCTGACTATTATTGGAAAGATGGAAGAATGCAAACAAAGATTAACTACAACACGAACATTATCTTTAAGACCAAAGAAACAAACCAAGGTATCCTACCAGAAATATTGGGATCCTTATGGGAAGAGCGTAAACGAGTAAAAAAAGAAATGAAGAAACATCATCCAGATTCTGTTCCTTACAAGATAGCAAATGGACGACAATTGGGTCTGAAGGTCTGTATGAACAGTATCTATGGATTCACCGGGGCATCAGTAGGGTTTCTACCAGACAAACGTATCGCGGAAAGTGTTACCAAATATGGTAGGGGGTTAACTCTAAGAACACAGGATCTTATTGAAAATCATCCGGTATGGGGAAAAGAACACGGTGTACGCTGTGTGTATGGAGAGTAAGTAATTTTCTTTTTTTTCTTTGTCTGAATCATTCACTAACATCTTACAGTACCGATTCAGTGTTCTGTCATCTCCCACGGTCTCTGTGTGACGGTCCGACGCCAGAGGCAACCGTAGAACGAGCAGAGGAGATTGGGAGAGAGATGGGTGAATATGTAGATGCACATTTTTTACGACCAGTAGAGTTGGAGTTTGAGAAAGTTTATTTACCTTTCTTATTGTTGAAGAAAAAACGTTACTGTGGTAAAAAGTACGAAGAAGGACATGTTAAGATTGACATGAAGGGGTTAGAGTGTGTACGAAGAGATTTCTGTCCCCTTCTGGTAAAAACTCAGAAAGAAATGTTGACTATACTCATGAATACTATGAATATTGAAAAAGCATGTCAGGTAGTTAGTAAAGCAGTGCAAGATTTATCGTGCAATCGAGTACCCCTGGAGTTATTAACCATGTCTAAAAAACTATCACGATCACCGGAGGAGTACAAAGCGATGGCAGCACATGTAAACCTAGCAATACGTATAAACAAAGAGAGAGGTGAGCAACATGGATTTGTAGCAGGTGATAGGGTACCATATGTGATTGCAAAGGGTAAATCTCATAAAATGTCGGAGAATGCGGTGTTACCAGAAGAGATTACCTCTGGAAAGTATATTGTAGACAGAGATTATTACAGAGACAAACAACTCATACCACCACTAACACGAATCTTAGAAAAATTGTGTGATAATCCCAAGACATTGTTCCTATGTAACAAAATAGTCAAAGCGTCAATCACAGGTGTCTTCTCTTCATGGGTAAAGAAGCGTAAACCGGAGGCGGATAGCACCGTAGAACACCGAAAGATTATAAAGAAGAAAAATAAAGTAACCCTATTTAATTTTTTTTAGTATAATATTTTATGCAATTAAAATAAATGGCACAAAACCTTCCTGACGATGTTTTGTGGAAGATTTTTGAATTAAAACCAGCTACAGATTATAAGGCAGGATGTGGAATATATGTCGAAGAAATTTCATTACATAAAGAAATGCCTGGTGATACTAGAGTATTAAAAATATCTGTACTGTTTAAGTTTAACAGAAACATAAACTCGGATTGGGTAAGATGGTTTCAAACACGGCGATTTAAGACTAGATTTACAGATATAGGTCACCTTTATTACAATGGAAGAACAACCAAACAATTAAAATTTGAACGACTTATTCCAAAGAATGAAGATAGACATACAAAAGCTGTGGTGACACTTTCTTATTATGGGCAATTTAAAAAGACTAGGAGTATGCGCGACGAAGATATCTTCATAGAACTTAAACATGTACTTCCGATTTTATTGACATCGTTGTGTCAGGAATGGTTCGTAGAATCTGAATATGTTTTACAATCACCGCTTGATTTGGAATATTGGGACAAGCAAATGGAAAACTTTGAATATCAGGAAAACGAGAAACGATATCGGTTATTTAGCTACTTTAAGATGAAGGTTCAGGGGCGTATGGCTTTATCAAAACGTTTTACTACTAATAAACTCAAGTATTAGTTACGCTTACAACAACAGTTGGTGAAAAGAACGAGGAAAGTTATCACAATCGCGATAGTTTCAAAGTCCATTTCTACGTACATATGTGGCTTTTATACCTTTCAATCGAGAGTAAGTTCAGGAATCTTGCGCTTTTTTAGGACGCGCTCGAAATGATTTGCAAAGTTAGTCCCCGAGACAGTGACAAAGGCATCGTACCTATCATTTGTTTTTTGCAAATCTTCGGTGAGTTGTTCGATCTTTTCATGTGCTTCGTCAAGATCCTCTGCAAATTTACGCTTTGTCAAAACAAGTTCTTCGTTAGTCTTTCTCAGTTTTTTATTGTCTCCGATAAACTGTACCAACTCCTCGTTCTTCATATTCATCATTTGGTCCTTCTCTTCCATATCCTTGTTTACCTTAAACCACGCTTTTCGAAGAGTTTCAAGTTCTTGTTTCAGACGTTTAATTTCAGATACTTGAAGATTCTTTACATCGGTTAATTCACCGATTTGACGCTGTGCTTGTGCACGTTGTTCCTTTAACTTTGCGACTTGGCTCTTCAAGGTGCCGTTCGAATCGTGGAACTGGTGGTTTGCGTCCAGGAGTTTGTCAACGAGTTCCTGTTTCTCGTTTAATTTTGAAGTAGAAGTATATCCTAGGAAATTCATGGTGATTTAAAACGATAAAATGTGAATATGTTTGTAATTAAACATAAAAATAAAATATTTTAAATGTTTCGTATTGAGTTCAGGGTATACTACTATGGTAATAGGTGTGTATATGTTAACTAGGTCAGCTTGTGATCTAGGTCAGCTTGTGATCTAGGTCGGCTTGTGATACTCTAATTTTTAGAACAAAAAAATGAAGTTTTAATGCTATTTCTATATTAATATAAAAATACGACCCGCGAACGTGACATGACCTTATTTTTTGCGTTTGCGTCTGAACTGTAAGATATTTTCATTTTGTTTTCGTTTTGGTACGGGTTTAGGTAAATCTGGAGGCGGTCCCATTGGTACATCGGCTGGAAGATTCGGAATTTTCTTGGAAACTCCCATCAATCCGATAAAGTCAAAGCAATCTGCATAGTCGATTGACTTTAGTTCAATAGTACATTGGCGTTTTGCCAAAATAACTACTATCTTAGCCGTTTCCGGTTGTAGCTTAAGTGTTAAGTTTTTAAGAGAATTCAAACAAACTACGGTGAATTTGTCGTCAAATGCGTAGCCTACATCTTCTTTGAAGTCGTTTATATCGTCGATTATGCACCGATATAAATGTCCTTTATTAGTATTCAAAACAAAATGCAGCGCTTTATCTTTTAGATATAAGAGAAGTTTTCCGTTTGTTATTTCATATAATAATGGAAGATAAGTTTTGAATGAGTTCATCGCACTATTGCCCATAGAAGAAATCCAATTGTAGCGCTAATTAGTAATACTTGAACTATACGATATTCTATTTTTTCCGTTCTGTACTCTGGTTTACCATATATTCTGGCATATTCACGAGCTGAGAATACTCTAGATCGACGTTCGGTTTCCATAATTTAAAAAATATAATTTAAATAATTATAGTCCAATATTTTTATTTTTTTTTCTTAACTACCTAGTTTTTCTAGGTATATCGTATAGTAAAAATATTGTGACCTATTTAAATATTAACTAAATAATTTATCAATGTCTGTTTTTTTTCTATATTGCAACACGGAGTTTTATCAAAGTCAGCAAGAAATTCTTGGTGTTTACAAGACATTTAATGAGTGTACGGACCGTTTGTTTTCACTCGAATATGATATGAAAGACATGGAAACTGGGGTTATGGGTAATTTCTGGCGTACTAAAGACCATCAGTACCGTTTCTATATCCGTGAGTATCCTATGGGCGACTGTAGTGGTATTTATAAATGAACCATACCGAGGTACACGTATACAAGGAATGCAATAACAATGTCGGATATAGCACCATCGGTCAGTATTAAACCCATCATAGAAATCACGCCAGCTGTATGTAGTACAGTATAGTTAATCAAGTCGATTAATTGATTTGTGTGATGTGCGAGTAAAATAGATATAAATGCAATCAGATGTATAAGAGGAGAAGCAATTTCAATTTCAGTAATAACGGCGTACAATAGTGAAAAGAATGAAACGGCGGCGAGGATTAAGTACCACTCTTTCCTATTAAATAATTCATACGCCAAAGAATCATCGTTATATACATTTGTTTTCTTTACAAAATAAAGATGTGCTGTAACTCCAGATATTACGTGAATAACTGCCCCGGCAGCAGCTAACCATAGATATTCCTGAGACTCTTTTATTGCCTCTCCTAACAATAACCCAGTTCCAATTATACCAACTACTCCAGCTACTACATGTAGAGCTCTTCGTATTGAAAATCCATTAGGTTCGTCCTTTTTGCCTATCAATCCAGGTAATATACCTGTAAGTACCACTCCTGAAATCGCTATAATTGAATAGGTAGATGCCTCTTGTAATAGCATATAGGATACCAAGCAAGCTATATTAAGTATCCATGTAATTATTAAACTTAGAAATAATAGCATTTATAAAATGTCTGGTGTTTTATATACTATAAATATTATCTTTTTTATCATATAATGAGATTTTTGGTGTTTTTTATGTTTGTTTTTTGCGCTAGCGCTTTTGAGCCCACTTGTGATTGTGCATGTGAGGATTTGGATCGTGATCGTTTGGGTCAATCTACATGGTATTTATTGCATGAGATAGCAAAACACGTACCAACAACCAAAGAATCACACTTTAAAAATTTCATGTATTCTTTAAGTCATCTGTATCCATGCGAAACGTGTCGGAAACATATAGGCGATTACATTCTTGAAAATAATATTGAATTAAATAAACAGTGGTTATGTGATTTTCACAATGATGTAAATGTACGTTTGGGAAAAGCTTCGTTTGACTGTAGTACACTATAAATATAATGTCATGTTCATATTAAATGATACGTTCACTGCTGAGACAATACAAACCAAACGAAGTTTACGCCTGGTATGGTTCTGTAAAATATCCACAACTAAGCGTTGACGAAGTAAAGCTTTTTACGTGGAATACATCCAATTCAGAAGCATGTACTTATGAGGGTCCACCCGTCCAGGCTGAAGATACACGTAAAGAATCTTTATCGGAGGATTCCCGTCAATAACGAATCGAAGTGTATCTTTTGTACCGGCATCTGCAACGCTGAGATCAGCTCCTAAATCTTCTTTTGCCATTTTGATGATTTTATCTCGTTCGAATTCAATGTCATCGTAATGCAATGGTAATAGCATTAACCTAACACGTTGTACTACTGGCATACGGTTACATACTGGTGGCAAATCGACCCCTTCAACGGTTTGACCTTCGTCTATACCATCGAATGGGTTTTCAACTACTTTTTTCTTCAAAAATTTTAGCGATAGATGTTTAGAAGCTTTTTTCGGTGTTTTGGACTTTCTGGTTCTGGACTTTGATAATCTTACAGATGCCTCTCCTAATTGTTTTAGTAGAGACCTTACTTGGTTTCTCTGTTCTTCGGTGAGGGGCTTTGGGTGATCCATTATATTAAATACATATGACATATAAATACATCTATATTTTCTGTTAAATGACAATTTTATATATCTATTTGATTTGCCACGATAATCCGGAGATAAAGACACATACGTATATTGGATGTACAGAGAATTTTTTAAAACGTTTAAACCAACATAACGGTTTAGAACCTGGTGGTCCACGTATTACAAAACGTGCCGCCGGTTCGTGGAAGCCCATTTTATTACTTAAACATGACGGTGAAAAAATTAATATTTCTGCAAAACTTATAAAGAAAGAATGGAAGCAGAGTAGTAGAGGTATTCAATCGAGGATACGCCGTGGGTTTGAACTTGCTGTAAAGTATAATTTGTCTATAGTAATGCCAAAAAACTCGAATATGAATATAGATATAATAAATTATGTAACCGAACGATGGGAAGGTGATAAGGCTGTGTTAACAGACGAAGATTGGGAACATTTATTATCTTCTGATTTTTAATTTTTTTCGATTTGCAATTCGATGTATTGGTGTGTCATTTCTACGAATTTTGAGTTTGAGTTTTTTCTGAGGGTAATCGAATGTAGTTTTCGTAACGAAAGCCCTATATTTCTGTACTACCTCTTGAATGTAATCAACGTCGATAACTTCAATATCTTGTATTTCTAAAATATAATTGGAGGCTTCTGGTACAATTACCGATGTAAATTCCATGGTAGTAATTCCTAATATATTTTTTAAGATACCATTTACGTGTTTTGAATCTTTTGAATCTACCATACTTAAATCATAACCATCTGGTACATCGTACTCGTCATACGCAGCACGTTTTCGTTTTTTCTTACTCTCTTCATTGTGCTTGTAACACTCAATTTTCATTTCTTGTTTGTTTAAATCAACCTTTATCGAGATAATCCTGCCATTCATTAAGAATATTTGATGCATATCGTCCAAAGTCATGCATGGTGGATCCAATATAGTTACAATGAAACGAGTTGGAAATTTACTGTGAATTTTTAATCTCATAGTAGAGGAACCATCCAAAGACCCAATCACCTTAATTACTTCTTCTATAAATCTTGAGTCGTTATCATGCAACCCCTTGTGTTTTTGTAGTTTTACTTCTGGATTTAAGGCTGGTGATGGCGAGTCCATAGTCTGTATATAAGAAAAATACAAACGCTTAAATACACTAACGAATAAAAGTATTTTTTGTTCGATTGCCTTTTTTGTATAGGCTCACATTGAATCTTGACCGTACCTTCTAACATGTCTGTAATTATCCTAGAAGTCAATCCTTGAGCATGTATTATATTTTTCCATGCCGTTGTAGTATATTCGGATATCTTGTCCATGTTACTAACCTGCAAAGCAAATCCCTTTCCACCATGCATGTATCCTCCAAAATTGATTTCCATATCCGGATTTTCGTCGTCTTCCATCTTGGTTATAATTTTTTCTGCTATGGCAGATCGAGTTCTATTACGATTAAATACGGATCGAGACATCGTTTTTATACAATGTATAGATATTTATAGTTTAAAATAAAACAAGTAATATTGTAAATAAATAGAAGAACCTAATGACCCAAAGAATACCACGCATTACATTCGAAATACGCAACCTTTTTTCGTGATCTCCATCGCTGCCTTCTATTATATGAAATGAGGCATGCATTGCAAATAAAGACGCAAATAACGCAAAACAATGAATAATAAATGGTCCCCATGCCCAGGTAGTGTTTATAACCATAACAATAGACGATATTAGTTCAGTAATTGCGAAGAGAAATGTCGCTTGCATTGTTCTCTCAAAAAATTCTTGGTAAATATGGTCATTGATTATTGGGTTAGTATAAATCTGTACAATTATACTGGTAGCTATTATAGCACAACATGATAAATTAACAAGAGTCCATGCGAAAATAGTATGATCCAAAGTCATTTGAGTAATTTATATACACTTATATACACGTCAAACCGATGTCGGCATCAAATCCAGCAACCATTCTGCACCCATAGGAGTCAAAAATTTTTTAGACTCGTAAAATTCCATTAACCCTGCCATAATGTAACTTTCTATTTTTGAAGGTAGACTTAACACCTGTACCCATTTTGAAATTTCTTCAAAGTCACAGTCCATAGATATAATGCAACATCTTAATTCTTCTTTGAAAACTTGCATTGTTTTTTTATCTTGAACCGTCCAATCTTCAAACGTTTTAAGAGCAATACGGTCTAAGCGTTCCTGATTTACCAATCTAGAACAAATCAATTTAGCAAATATTTGTACATCTACATGGACTCGGATTTCTTGTCCTTGCTTATCTGCAAAATCAAGCAATTTCTCAACCCACATGTCTTTGTTGTCTTCTTCTGGTAGCATTTCAATCAAATCGTAATTTGGTTTTTCTTCTATTACAACTTCTCTACATCGGGGACACCTTATATCTTGTTCATTATTTTCTTCGCTAATTCTTCGGTATTCAGATACACAATTTGCACAACATCCATGACAACACGGTTGTAAAATCACCGGCTTGACTTTATTTGAATAATGATTTAAACAGACTGGACATTTAGGTGTTATTACATACGATGACATACAAAATAATTCGTACTTATATTTATACTATATTTTTGATCGGCAATTTGGACAAGTATTGTGTTTCTCTAACCATGGCTTTATGCAATCTCGGTGAAATGCATGAGATACCGTTTCTTGACAAGGTAAACGACACATCAATTGACCCTTCGTAATACGTTCTTGACATATCGAACACTCACCTAAGTCTGCCTCTGCTTTAAATGTCGAAACTCTAGACGAAGATGGTTGAGGTATTTCTATAACTAATGGATTTGGGTTGGAAAATGGATCATTTGTACACATCAAACATCCCATACCTGCACACATACAAGACCTAGTGTCCGTTTGAAATTCTGGTAGTAAGGCTGGACTACAATGAATGCAAGTTTGTAACCCACGACAACGACAAGCCCTAGACCTACGTGGTCTGCTTGCCATATGCCTTACACCAGAAATACTAGACATCATATGATGTGTAAACGGACTAATTACATATTCAGATAAGTCTACTTCTTCATTAACACCGCTATCGTCTTGAAACTCAATTACATAACTTGACATTTAAACAAAATTTATTAAATATTTATACTTCTATTCTCCTCCACACAACATACAACCTAGTTTCTCAAAACAACTAGGTTCGTCATCTTCTTCTTCGGCAGTAGTAGTATTCCCCACGTTTATACCCCCACTACTACCCTTGTCTTCTCCTACACTTGATATAGGTGCTACAGTGCCAGAATTCCCAATATTTACAGCTACAGTGTTTCCCATTTGGTTAATTTATTTACATATTTATAGTCTCCATTGAAATCTCATCTAGCGTAGGTATAAAATCTTCTATCGAAATTCCTTTTTCTTCAGCAGGTTCATCCTCTTCGTCTACAATTTGTACAGTGGTTTCCGGAACCTCGTTGATAGGTAAAGGGTGTACTTGTAAACTTACTTGACATCCCATATTAAAAATAGTAAAAACATATATATATTCATACGCGCATGAATCCCCTATTATTTGATGTAGTAATATTTCGGTGTATTCTCTCACGTCTTAAATATTCGTTTCTACAATCAAAAATTAAAAGTATAACTACCAAGGTCCAATACAGTGCAAACGATAAATCCAAACGATGATCACGTGGATGTATCATAAAAAGAAGCAGAGATACAATGGACAAGATAGTCCCTATACCATAAAAAATATGCTTCATATATAAAAATTTATATCAATATTTATACTTGAAAAATTGTCCTCTGCGGTATCGTTTTGGTCTCCAGCGAAGAGCCGGTTCGCCACCATTCAATAACCAATGAATGTAAGTATTCTGTTTTCTCATTTTATGTGGCAAAATGATAGCTTCTCTACAAATACAACAGGTCGTATGATTTACGGATATCATTCGATTGTGACACTCTTTACACCATGAATGATTACATACATTCGTAAATATACTTACTGAGGTATTGTAGCAGATAGGGCACTCCATGTTTAAAATACCATAAAATTTAGAAAATACTTGAAATATATTGTTTTAACTATCTATGTTTTTTTAGTATAACTTTTGTTTTTTCAGTTATAAATGATACGGGTACTCATTGGATTTGTTATGGGTGTATATGCTGCACAAAATTATGATATTCCCAACGCAAAAAGATACTTTAATTTGGCTTCACTATATTTGAAAGAACTTGAAAAGAATCTTCAAGAGAAAGCAAAGAAATAGTTTGAGATGTCTCCTCTTTCTGATAATACACCGAATCATTCTGTTGTTTCCACAAATTATAATCCTTTAGTATCTCATCGTTTGAACACAAATCTATTGCTTTTTTCATCAGGGCAACACGCTCACCACAATTATCTTCTTTCTCTGCAATTGCCATTTGACGTAACAACAAAGCTTCTCGTTCTGCCAAATTTGTGTATTCCAACTTATTCCAGACGCGTGACGCTATCTCAAGCATCTGATAAGACTTCTTTATCGGAGCCATAGACTCCTTAAAGGCATACATGTTGTAATAATAATCACTGGCATAAATAAATGCCTTCGCTATATGATATCGCTCCTGCATCATAGGTAAAATAGAAATTTCAGTATCTTTCCAACGATAACGATTCAAACACCGCAAAGCTTCCAGCTCATGTTCTACACATTTTTTAAACCACGGCTTGGCTTCCTTAGTGTCCAAAGATACAGCTTTCTCATGTGCCCAGTGTGACAAGAGGGATAGAATGTGCAATTTCTCGTACTGCCAACATGAAGAAGATGTGTTGTTCCATGAAAAGAGAACCGGCTTCTTGCTAAGTGTATTTGGTTTCATAAAACTATTCAACAATTCTAAATACGAGACACATTCGTCGTACATATTGTTTTCATAACTTAACCCATGCATAATTTTACGACGCAATTCGGAGGCTTTGATTAACTCCTTTGTATCACCTCGTACAATCGTCTCAAATAAAATAGCATTCTTACTGTTCATTTTATAAAAACATATTTATTATTTATACTATAATACATGTATCTCCGGTCGCTTCGTGATTTCCAACTTTTACACCGTGATCTTTGGCAGCTTTTTCTAACACCAGAAGACGTTTGTGCAATTGTTTTTTCTCTTCTATTAAACAAAAAACTTTAGCTTCTAGTTCATTAAATGCATCAATTAGGTCAGGATCTTGTCTTACTACTGACATTTTAATAAGACAAACATCATATTTATAGTATAAGTAATGATAAGAATTTATAAAATGACTAGTACACCGCCTTCATCGCCAAGAGCACCTGTAGCACCAAGTGCACCAGCAAGACCAAACCGACCACCACGGTATACAAATGGCTCTACCATTAAGGTTGGTGATAAAGTAAAGATTCGTGAACCTGGAAATACAATTAGTAGGGGAGTTGTAATGCAAATAAATGGTATAGATGAGATTGTTGTAAAGATTGATGAAGAAGAGTTTACCTTTTCACCAGAACAATTGAAATTAATATCCAATAAATATACAACCGGTGAACAAATGAAAGAAGGTGATATCGTACGTATTAATGAACCAGGAAATGAACAACATGATAAAATCGGTGTTGTGGTAACAGTACACGACGATATACGGCGAATGATACGCGTGTACATGGAAGAGCAAAATAGAATAAAGAGATGGCAAGCAGACGAATTGAAATTTGTTTCAAGAAAAATTGTACATAAATACAATTCAACCAAGACTATTAAACTCGGTGACAGAGTACAAATTAATAATCTACTAGAGGATTATGATAATATAACCGGCATAGTAACATTCATAGGTTCTAAAATCACCGTGCGGACGAGTAGAACTGAATGGCAATTATGGGAACCCGAAAAATTACTATACTTGTATCCTTTCAATCCAAAGTCCGGTGATATATGGGAAAGCACTACCTCTGATGAAATGTTAATTATTAATGAAGCACGTATTCGGTCAGGCAGCGTCGTCGCCGTGGATTATTATAATGTATCAGGAGACTATGATATTGATTTTAGACTTAGGGTTAGTGTAGCTGAATTCTTCATTAAGAACTTTGTTTATAAAAGAAGAGGAATACATGTAGGCGATATCGGCACGAATACAATCAACAGTAACGCAATTCAAATTGTGGGGCTGGATTTGTCAGTAGAAGAAAGTGTTAAGTTCATTTATAAAAGCGATGGCGACAATCCGGAAATATTTAGTTATAGTTTACCGGAAGCCTTGAGATACTTAAAACTGAGGGATGGTCCCAGAACCAATGTACCTGGACCTTTAGACGATGCACGATTATTTCAGTGGTCTGTATGGGAACAAAAAAACAACGGAAAGCTGTACGTTGTCACGGATAGGGGTGAGGAGGGAGGTAATCTTACCTATGTCGGTGCAAATTCTAATACTGAATTTAGAATACCAATTAAACAGTTTCTTAAAGAGTTTAAATACTCAAGACCAGGACCATATGTTGGTCAAAAATATCTAAGAATTAATCAGGAATTTACATTCATTGAGATCGCTGACTTAAAACCTGGAAATGCTGAAATTTATAAAGGGAACTATCGTGACACCAAATTGACTCTGTTTTGGGATGACTTATTTGGAAATTATATCCCACAACCCAAAGCGAAACCAACGCAATTGTGGTTTAGCCCCATAGCTGATACTCCATCCCATATCATACGGGAAATCAAAACAGTAGGAAGTCCAATGGAATTAAAAGCAATAACTACAATGTCTCAAAACTTGATAAGTGTTGACTACTCTGATTTTCAAGAGGAATGGACATATTACTCTGAATTACCGACTACCGGACAGGTGTGGCAATACAAAACGACTGGTCCCGCTCCAGGTATCAAAATAATCGTAAGACATATCTCCACTGTGAGGGTACCTTACGAGGTATATTTTTCTCAGGTTGGAGAGGGGGGAAGAAGAATGGAGCTACTGAAGGACTTTTTAAAAGATTACCGCTCCATCGATTCCGGGCTACCGGTTGTTACTCCTAAATCGAATGAATTGTGGAAACATGCAAAGACAGGCAAAAGGGTAAAAGTATCACTGGTCCTATTCAGTGTAGAGGCAGATGGTCCTATAGTTCATTTTAATGAGATAGGGCAGAGCAATACTGTAATATGGAGACAAGAAGAATTTCTACAAGCTTACGTACCTGTCGATGCGGTGATTCCAAAAGTAGGTGACTTATACCATCACAGAAAGACCAAAACACTTGAAGAAGTAAAAGACACTTGGGGTAATAAATTAATGGTATATACTAGGTCTAACAAATACGAAATACAAACCTGGTTGCGTGATTTTGCTCCACATACCGAAGAGACTGATGATTCAGCGCCGGGTTTATTTATCAATACACCGGATTTGAAAACTCTGATGGAAAAAACCAAAGATATGGATTTAAAAAATTCGGATGCCATTCAGCAATTTTCAGAATCACTCAAAGAGGCTACCGAAGAGCAAGTGAAAATGCTAGGTTACCTGATTGAAATGGGAGCCACAGTCCAGACGAAATCACTAGAAGCACTCCTTCGGATAAAGCTCAACAACCATGTTGCGACCATGATGATTATGATGGTCAAGGCAGGCGCGAATGCGTGGGAGGGTGAAAAAAAATCGCTCGTCTATGCGTTAACATATAACACTTCATCCTTAGCCCCTAAAGTTTTGGTCGATATTATTAATATCGGAATAAACACGGATGATTTTTACCAACATTTAATACTACTCGAAAGTCGCCCAGTAGTAATGAACGCCTACTTCCTAGAGGATGGTAAGCTAAAACCAGCGTTTTCGGAGGATCCAAATCAACGAATTAAAGTCGGAAATGACAAAGAGAGTAGATTGTTTCTCTTGAGGTATAGCAAAAAACGCACGCCATTGTTTGACGCAATTATCTATCATCCAAAGTTTAAAATCAAAAAAGCCGATGATGAGTGGCTAGCGTTAGCGATTATGGCACACAAAGAACTCGGAGAAAAGAGAATGGAACATTTGTTCAATTTGTTCAAGAAAACTAGGATTCAACACAAAGCATTCTATTTATTAAAGAGTGTAATGTTTGAAACCGATGTTGAAACTTTTAAATACACCGTCGAAACGCTTAAAATAGACGTGAATGCGTCGAAAAAAGGACGTACAGTTATGCATGTACTCGTAAGTGAGGACCTTTTTGAAGATTTACAGGACACATTTATGTATATTGTTACACACCCAGACTACGATCCAGACATACTTGATAAGGAGGGTTATACCGCCGTGGGTAGATTGTTGGACAAACCTAGAAGTATGGTAAAACTAGAAGTATATCTTGACACTGTAATGGCATTATTATCATTGGATCAACTAACCCCAAATGAAGTGAGAGCCGGTAAAATGACATATTTACAGCATTTGTGCCTAGATCCAATGTATGTCGAAATACTCAAAGAATACTTGAAGCGCAAAGACGTAGATGTAAACGCAAAGAATGCTTCGGGTCAAACGGCAATGCACATTGCGGATTATAAAGAAGCATGGGATTACTTGCGTATGACTAGAAAACTTAATATAAATGCAACAGACATCAATGCTAAGTCTATATTGGAATACGCAGTTGATCGAGGGAATTCAGAAAAAATTACGTGGTTATTATCTATTATGGGATTGAATACGACAGGCATTATCGACTACGTTATAAGAAACAACCGCGACCCAATGCCATTTTTAAAATACTGGGGACCTTCTTCGAAGCAAAACGGTACTCCTATTCTGTTCATGGTACATAATTTATTGTTTTTTGAAGACATTCTAAAGATTCTCGATATGGGTACTTTTAAACCAAATGTTGAGGATACAACAGGAACCAATTACCTAGATGTAGTGGTTCTTTCACATGGTAAAGATAAATTAAGAAGTGATCGTCAAAGAGAGTTAATAAAACTGCTACTACTGAAGGGAATAGAGAAGAAAAAGAAAGCGCTTAAATATGCAATGGATCAGGGTCGCCAAGACATTGTGGACTTACTCACAAGCGCAAGAGAAAAGAAAATCCAAGATGTTAAAAAGAAAAAGCGTCTGGAACTGGACAAATGTAGTGATTACAAAAAGAGAGTAGAAAAAATGGATGCGGAAATTGAAGAATTAAACAAACTAAGCGATAAAGAATTTGAGGAAAGAATCGGTAAAGCTCAAATGTCAAAGTGTCAGAATGAAATGGATATTATAACTTTGGCACCCTGGGAGGCAATGGATTATAAGAATACATTATTCCTAAGGATTACAGATCTTACAGGTAAACAACGAACATATTGTCTGGTAGAGAAATTCTATAAGGGTGAGTCCTATACACTTAATGGAAAGAAATATGAAGAACCTGACGAACAAACTACTATATCACAATATATAAAAAAGATGCTCTATGCAGATTGGGTATATTCACGCGATATAGGTAAACACAAACGTGGTAGACCTTATTCAAAAGAAGATGTGCAAAATAAGTCTGGTGAAGACGGCGAACCTGGTAGAAATCGATATGTTGTATTTACTCCCTCTGATGGCACGATGTATTATGTGAAATATGATAAAACACTAAAACAAATTATAAAAAGAGAAAAACATCGTGTTTCCTCAGACAATTATGCAAATGGTTACTATGAAATAAACGGAACCATTTTTAAATTACCAAACGGTTGGTCACTTCCTTTGGCTATATACATAACGGCAGATAAAAAACTAGCTATTGGAAATGAATATGGCACTAGTGCTGCAAGTGAATCCCATGGTAATGTAATGGTAATGACTTACAAGGTCGATAAGATTGTAAACTTTAATAGCTTCGACAATATAGACGAAGAACGAGAATGCATAGGCAAATGTCAGAAACAACCTAGACTCAGATTCTAGGTCAAACTAGGTTGCTTACCAACAAAACACAAAAAGCTTAGAGATTATAATATTATTATTTTTTAAATTAAAAACAAAAATGAAGTGTACCATTCCCTCCGCAAAAGCATTCTACAAGTTACTAAACTTCATCGCACAGTTCGAAACTAATGTTAAAATCACCTGTAAAAAAGCAGGAATGAGTATTTTCTGCATGTCAATGTGTCATTCCGTGTTCATCGACGCGAAATTGGACCCTTCCTACTGCAATGGGGATTACCAGTGCGACGAGGAGGAGGACATCTGTGTAAACTTAACGGTGTTGTTGGCAGCGTTAAAGACCGGCGGTCCCAAAGACCAACTTAAACTTTGTTCTGGTCAAGACACGATTAGTATAGACATTGTGTCGGACGATCAAGTTACGAACTACACCATCAAACAGGTAACCATCGACGACGAGACCATGGTGGTCCCGGAGATTGAAGAGGATGTTTGCATCAATATACATCCCTCCTTCTTCAAAACATGGAAGAAAAAGGTGATTGATTTCACAAAGGCGTCCGTTACTTTTACTCCTACGAAGACCAATCTCGAGTTGAAGAGCGAAGACACTACTCAGGGAGCGGTAAAAGTAACCCAACTGGTTCCATCCAGTGGCATTGAGTACGAAACCTTCAACGGTGCGCGACCAATCACCCTGGGCAACAAAAATATCGACAAGGCGTTTAACATTGGCGATGTTTCCGATCAAATTCAACTCGGATGGAAAAATGGAATGCCAATTCGGTTTGGCGCCAAACTAACAGATTTCTGTTCTCTAAAAGTGTACCTTGCACCCATGGCAAGCGAGGAAATGGATGAAGATTAATTATACTATATATATCTTTTTTATTTTTATAAAATGGCACAAGTTACGAGTACCAGAATCGAAGAAGTATCCGATGAAGAGGACGTTCAAATTCACCATGATCTGGAACGTGAAAATTTATTGGAGCAAGTCCAATCTAGAGCGAAAAAACCATCTTGTAGAAAAAACTTCTGCAAAGCAATTGTGTTATCCATAGCCGGTGTTTTGTTCATCTTAATGATGATACAACTATGGACCGATTATGGGTCATTCATTCAAACCAGAACCTTTCCCCCAAAAATTTATTCCTTAGGTTCATACTGTAAGAATTTAACAAACACTCAACATACTTACAATCAACTCGATTGCATTTATGAACTAGATGTACTGAGTTGTAAGATCGAAAAGCCAAGCAAACCATATGCACAGGTTACGCCACACGGTGATATTACCTGGGAAGACGAACGTGTTACAATTGATCCTCACGTTTCAACAGAATGTATCGAACTAGTAGTATGGAGTATATAAAGTAAATAGGAGTATTAAAATATGCAATATAAAAAACCTGTACTTATAGTCACCGGAATCGTATCAGTAATTGGAATTATCTCATATCTTTATATACAAGACTTGTTTAAAGTAGAACCTAAAGATGATGAATCTTAGGCAAACCCACTTTGCTCGTCGCATTTGATGCAGGAATAGGTTGTATGCTCGTTAATCTCTCTAGGATTCGCTATCCAAAAGTGTGCACACTTTGTTGATATATTGTACATACGTTTCACTTTTGTGATATCGAACCAATGTATGGATTTATCCAACAGTTTAAGATTTCGACTTAATTCTTCACCGTTAAAGGTAATTTTTATGTCGTCGTCGTCTCGTAAAGAAGTATCACACAAGGTGTTTGTATACGCCCATGCTTCCAACCAATGATTCTGAAGACCTATCTCGATCCACGGGTGTTCTTTCCACTCACTTCGAGTTCGTTCGTCAAATTCAACATCCGTATCAAACCCGACATCTTTCCAGTGTTTAAAACAAGTTTCGAATGCTTCTCTTTCACTTATCATTGTAAATAAATTTGTATATTATTTATTTTTTTTTAAAAAAATACTCAATACAATTACATTTTATACAACTAGGTTTTTTATTATTCTAGGTTGAGATAAATTAAGGTATTTATTTCCGAATCCTTAATTATAATGGGAATACAGGAGATTAAAGCCTATCCTAAACCTACGGATTATAAAAACTGTACCAGATCTGGTAAATGGGTGTGGGATGTTCCCACGATACCTAATAAGGGTATACTAGCAGTTGTAGACAACGACCCTAGTCATCAATCCTGTGGTAAAGCTTGCCCACTCGTAAAAGATGGCATATGTAGAGTTCCGGATATTTACGAAGATGCGACTCCGTTGACTTCGGCGGTTTCCTCCATCCAAAACATATACATTCTCCGATTTCAGGATCGATGTGGAAACAGTAAGTGCTTAAAGGACGGGAATACTAGGCTAGGGTGTGTCCAGATTACAGTGGATTCTGCTAAAAAATCTAATGATACCTGGACCATAAAAGCTGGCGGAATGTTTGGAGTTACAATAAAACTAAAAGTATCGAGTAATGGTATAACAGTAGTTAAAGACGGGTCAAATAGACTTATACCAGGTGCTACCTACCCTAGTAAGGCTGTCTGGTGCTGTACAGGCGGATGTTTGAAGTTTTGAAACCACTTTGGCTGTTCCGCATTTGTCCATACCATCTTAAACTTGTCTTGCTTCGTTTGGTAATACTTTTGGTATGACAGAAACGCATTATATTCGCCGGACTTATCTTTTACGTACGAATCTTCATCCATACACAATGGAAAGTAGTCGAAGACCGATGGTATGCCTCGCGTGGCTCTTACCCAGACTTTAGACTTTTTTTTGATCGGTGGTTCTAGTAAACACTTTGGTGGGAAACCCCAGGAGTACAAACGCTCGAGATGATACTGTGTTTTATGTACCTTGCCATATCGATGTGTATATTCTTTGCACATGATAATACCGTACATACATGTCCATTCGTAATGATACGGTGACGCACGTGCCCATACACAGGTAGGGTGGTTGACATGAGTCTTACGGTAGGCAGGCACCGTCTCTAGTGTCTCGTCGTTTGGTAAACCTGCTCGGACGTGCCATACGGAGTACAAAATCTGGGCTGTTTCCAAAATCATTTTTACGATATGCTTATCGCACAAATCGACGACACATTCTTGAGTACCTATGTTTAATAAAAAAAGATTCATTTCACCGGTAGTTTTGTAGTTCTACAATGAGGACACTTTAAACCGTCTTCTAAAAACTTTTTTTTTGCTTCTGCTAGTGACAACGGACTAAGCCTTAACGCACGGATATGTTTTTTAGTCAACTCCGACCTAGTTTTATATATTTTGTTTATACAACCTAGACATAGCTTATATTCACAACGACTACAACACCAGGATGAATCGCCCACGCACAAGTCACAGGGCTCTACGTTCACTGCCTCAACTAAACTTTCTAAGTCATACTCCTCTTCGATTTTTCGGCGCTTCGCCTCATACTCCTTCTCCAGCTCGTCCAAAGCTTTTGCTTTCTCAGCCTTTAACTCCGAAATAAAATCACGAAACCTTTTTTTTACATTCATAGGTATATAAATAAAATTAATTAGTCTTAATGAGTTGCATATTTACAGGAATAAAATACAAATCGAAGGCGATCGCTCAAGGAAGAAACTGGGATTGTGTAAAAAGAGGAACCTATAACTTCAATGCTTTGTGTCCTTGTTATGGATGTTGGAGGGATTATATTTACAGGTACGTACACCTACAGAGCATATGTAGAATGTTATTAGTACGAAGACGATTAAAGAATACTACAAGCACTACTACGGGTACGAACTCGTAAAGGCTGTAATATCTTTGATTTTTCAACATAAATAAATCTACAGTACGGGCATTTGTATATTTTCCCCAAATTACTAGGTGTACCAGTATTTATTATCTGTAAATGGCACCGGATGCACCACTCATTACGGCAACGAGCACAGGACATGGATTCAGCACTATTTTCATTGCAGAGATTACATAACATTTAACATAGAAATAGTAAATATTTATAGTATCAAAATGTGTATAAAATACACTACCTACCATTGAGTTAGAAAGGGTGCATTTCTACTTCAATTCGAGAAACACATCGGCGATGTTACAAGTACACAAACTAGTATCAACCAGTCCCTATAAGGAGATAGGAGAATCGACGCCGGATTTTTTTGTTTCCTTCGATGTTGATTCCAATAGGAAAGAAACACGAATGGTATTTTGATGAAACTGATCCACGAGAACCAAGAGTCTTGCCAATTTAGTATGATTGCAATTACAATGGGAATCCATGCGAGTTTCCACTTGTAATTTAGTAGACATACTGTCAAAATATGGACTATAAGTCCTATCCACCGGGTAACCACGTAGTCCGTCAACCCGAAGTACGAGAACGAGAACAAGACCACGGGATAATAAATCCAGTCCATTTTACTCCTAGGATTATGCGTACTGATCCGTAAAGCAAGTGATACGCTCAGCAATACAGTAACAAACAAGATATCAGAATATCCTATTTTCTCATCGGTCCATTTTACTATCTCTTTTATAAGATAATCGAATACTCCACCGACTAGACAAGTCTTCAACCAAACCCCGGGTTGAAATTTTACCGCTTCCTTTCGTTTCGAGATTATTTCTTCGTACTCTTTTTTAACCTCTTCTTTTTGAAACTTAGCTTCATAACAACGCTTTGGTCGTTCTCTGATATCCTGAGTCGCTCTTGATACCGATATTTCTACTTTAACCTTTTTAAAAGGAGGTTCCTTTATGACGTCCTCTAGTTCTAAAAAACATATCATCTCGTTCACACAATCGACCACTTCAAAAATATTGTCCTTTTCAAAAAGTTGTTCCTTGCAATAGGATACTCGAGAGTCTTTACTTAGTTCTAGACAACATTTCAATCTTGCTTTCTGAACCAAATCATGCCCAGGGTATTGTACGTCACAAAGTAAAGGACCGCGGTCTGGTCCTACAGTCAAAAAGTGCTTTTTTAAAGACCCGTGAAGCATATCACCGACTTCTTTGGTCGTATTAAGTATGTATTTGCTTCGAATCAATTCCTTGTCTTCAAACCCCTGAATTCGACGCTTTTTGACTGGGTTTGTATCCGAGATCCGTTCTATAACCATTCCAGGCTTTGTGCCAAAACTCTGTAATATTATTCTCCAGGTTTCTATACCAAAAGAAGTAGTCTCTACGAAGTACTGAAATAGGAGATATTTTGCTGTGAAGTCAAACCCCATGCGTCGGTACAAAATATTGCTATTTTCGTCTGAAAGACATTTATTTTGCAACACCAGACCTTTAGTCGGTGAAAAACAACCAAAGTTTAGGTTGCTACAAGTTGTCAAAAGCAACCGGCGCGTTTCTTCGGTAAGTCCGGTCTTAAACTGTATCTTCGTACCATCGACGGTCAAGTGGCGATGCGTTTTTTCGGGTAGATCGTCAAAAATATCGTCAAACGATATATCGTCTAAGTCCGAGAAGGATAACTCTAAATCGGACATGGTTTTGAAAATTTTAAAATATTTTATTACCTTACTCAATTAACCGTACTTACAAATCACCACACGCCTCGTAAAAACTTGAGTGGACAAAGTGGTTGATATTCTAATACATTACGTCGTAGCTCGTAAGCTGCTGCTATATATTCACATTCGGCGATGTTGGCGATACAACAACTATTTGTTCTGTAGTATTCTTGTAGTGTTTCGGCATCGCATTCTATTAAATACGGACGATTCTTAGTGTATAGTGCATCAGGGGCATAGGGAGGACATTTATTTCCTAGTGTCTGAAATATTGATAAACAAAGTAGCAAAATAATGATTCTCATTTTTTAGAAAAGAAATTTCTTTTATAGTTCGTTTTTATTTTTAAAATTACAATACGTAGACAGGTTTATATCCCGGAGATATGATGCGGCTCCTAGGTTATGACACCTTTTTGAACGTATTTTATCTTCCGGGGGTTTACAGCAACCAGCCTCTACAAATAAATAAGCCAGTTCGGTCCCTACACAGTCCATTAACTCAGCACCATTAACTACTTCCATTGCCTCTTTTGGGGATTCCGGACATCTCGAAAATACGCCGACTACTATCATCAAACAAATTAACACTCGCATTTGTTCTATAAATAGAGCCTTATATACTTAATAAAATGGAAGAACAGATTAAAACGACGTACTACAAAGCATGGACCGACCTCATAGAAGAAGAATTAAATGATAACAAGTTTGACATTGTATGCAAACTACATCGGGAGATTGTAATACGTATTTGCCGTTGTATCCCTTCTAGGTCGGATTTGCACGACCAAATTGCGGAGAAGATGGACCCTGTACTATTCAGGCAGCAATTGGAAAATAAGGTATACACCGGCGAAGAATTCTTGAACATGATACAGTATGTGTATACTTGGATAAAGAATTTGTCTTCACCAGCCCGGGATAAAGATATTGAAAATTCCTTAAATGAACTATTGAAGCATATGAATGATGGTGTAACCTTCGGAAAACTAGTACCGGAGTTTGTACTGAAGGTACATCAGCACCTAGATGACCTAGAAACAGACCTAGGTCGTGATGTTACAAAAAAATTTAAAGAATTTGTAAAAGAAAAATTAAATACGCAATGAAGTCATTTATTATCTTTAATCTGGTTCAATTCACCGATGGAATGAGTTTTTTAAATCTTACAAATACATGCAAATCTTTGCGAGTGTACCAGGATGCATTTCTAAAGTACGTGTGGCAGCATAGGGCGGTAAATAATTTGAAAAATGCGATATACATAGAGTATAAATTAAATACCTGGAATCCTTGCAGTATACTTCAAGAAGTACCAAATCGGAACATAATGGTTCAAACTCTATCTGCCTTTAGAGCCCTACTGTCAAAACGTCAGATGAATAATCTTCGTAAATTTATGGTAAGTGACCACGGATATACGTTAATTCCTCGCGGAACCATAATGCAATCAAAATGCATATTGGGTAAACGAAGTAGAATGCATATTTGACCATTCGAAAATGGTTGTTTTTGTAATAGTCATACCAAAATGGCGATAAAGCGTGAAGAAATGCTAACCCCATTGCAAGAGGTTCAGTGAATAACATAACTATACTAAACCAACTAATATTTTCTCCAAAACATGCTGCAATGACAGCGGAAAAACCAGCTAACATATCTATATACCATGACTTTGTGGAATAATCCTGTGTAAAATAAAACACTATTGAAAGTGACAAATGTACCAATGCTAAAGACGCGATACTTTGTTGATCTAATTTCAACATTCTCGATATATTCATCAAACAATGACCTATCTTAATCTTCCAATCAAAACAATGTAAAATAAAACCTAAAAGGACTCCCCCTAGAGAAATAAACGTTTTCTGCTTACGAAACCCACATATAGTGACTACCCACCAAGGCAAATAAGCAAAGTGCCATAATTCCTTCGTTAAATAATATCCAATGTACATTCCAAATAATGCTGCTGAACCAGTGAAATCTTGTAAAGAGATCTTCTTTGTAGTAAATTGATTCAACCCGGCAAATATACCCGTTGCTATGACATGCATCCACGCCGAAGGTTGGCAGTAATGCATGAATACGAAATGTAAAATAGACCACATGGTTTATTGCACCTAGAAGTATTTATATAGGTTGATTTAGAACAAATGACATTGAGCTTTGTGAGTCCGAATGGATTCCGTTTCTTCTCTGTTATGGTTATGGTATCTATATTGATTGTAGCCCTTGTAAACTCACTTTCAAACATTCTACCAGAAGGAATGGAGTTGCTCCGTTTTTCAATTATCAACCTCTTCGGATTTTGTTTATTTATTTTTAGTATACATAAAGGGAAAACCATACGAAATCCGAAGAAAGTGTGGTTTAATAATGCCTTTATCACTAGTGGTATTACACTAATACTTTACGCCAATACGGTTCTTTCTGGAGCGATACATACATACGTTCTACCAATATTTTACATGGTAGAAATTATAATAGTTCTATATATTGGGAATAAACTACGAAGAGAAACAGACTATCAAATGTTTCAAGAAATGACAGACTTTAGCTCTTCGAACGTCGATGTCTAAAATAATGTTTACAGCATAGACCAGTTTTATGAGATTTTTCATTGCACTCTACCACTATACATTTTTTAAATTGTTCTTTGAAATGATTTATGCATAAATCGTTCAAGTAACTTTTTTTATCGCATTTTCTACACATAGGTTCTTCTGGGAATTCACCGGATTCTCTTGCTTTTCGATAATGCGAACGACATAAATGTCTACAATGTACATGTCTTTTACAATATAAACAATGTGTTTGCCACGACCTATAATGTTTTTGACACAGAGTGGCTGCAAACACCGGTGATGTGCATGAGTAAAAGGTACAATGAAATCGTTGTTTTTGATCTCTTTTATAACACGAACGGCATAAATTCTTTCTATATGCCTTTGTCTTACATATAGTGCATACTAACGTTCTCCTGTACCTCTCATATTCAATATACCCCATGATTTAAATAATAATGAACTATATATATACAGTCTTTGTACTCAAATGAATCAAGAACAGCTCAGAATATTCAATGAAAATGTTAAGATTGACAATCACAATGTAGAACTGCTTGAAAATAGCACCATCGCCAACAAAAACGCAATTCAATTTGTATTTGATTACGTACAAGAGGCTGACTTTTGGTGGATGGTCGTAGTATTTGCTCTTGTGTTTTATGTGGTGCTATCTAATGTGAGAATGAATCAATTGGAAGAAAGGATAGAAGAATTAGAAGATGCTCAAGATCGTATACCAGAATTGGAACCACTTTTAGCCAAAGCCACAAAAGTTTAGTATAACTTAAAAATTATTTTTATCATATAATGGATTTTAACCTAAATTTTCTTGTATTTTTCTTTTCATAAACTCTACCGTGATCGACGAATCATACTCTTTTATAATCGTACTTGTCTCTGAAAATCGAAATCCCAACGTTAGGTTATTGCACGAATCTGTAATATGCTTGTATTTGTTGCGAAAATTTGCCCACTGGTACGTTTTACTCTCATAACCATTTACCCAATTGATCGAATGTGGGTATGCGTACGCTACAATTAAAATATGACAACCCTTCAATTTACCGGATGGATATTTATCCTGTGGATATATTCTTAACAAATCACGATTTAATTGACTATTCTTCCACAGTTTTCTACGTCTATTCGTGTCACGGCGCGGACATAAGGCGTCTTTACGTGCTTTACTCAATACCTCACGTGCGTTAAAAACATCTTCAAAGTCATCCATACTCATCAAACCATAATGGTTCATTTTCTGATAATCTCGGTCTGGCAATGTGTTTATTATACGAAACCATTCCTGGAATAATCCATTGTAACTCCGTGTTAAATCCAACTTTAACATCGATTCGATAAATAATCCGTTGTATCTTTTGTACAATGTGTTACACCATTTGGGTCCGTTGTTATCACCGCAATAGAAATCCCCCTCTGCATCGATAATCGTAAAGGTAGGCTTATACAATGTATAAATGACGTCTGTAGATACTTCCAAATATTGAAACGGTTGTTCCATTAACCACTTGCGCTTTTCCCCGTTTACACCATGTGAATGTTTTATCTCAATTACACATGCAATATCACCGGTTGGATAATAATACACGACATCTGCTAACCAACGATTGTTTATTCGGACTTCTGTCTTCGATGTCCAATCGGGCTCAGGTTTCATTTTCATACATTCAATACATGTTGGTTCCATACAAACACGTTTGAACTCTATATCCATGCCTGCAATCAGATGCTTGGCTTCTAAATGCTCAGGGGATTCACCGCCGTTTCTATATTTATGAACATAGAGACATTTGAGTTTCTGATCACTATTAATGTGTGCGAAATGAGGTCGTATGGTTACTGGTGTTCCAAATCGATTGGTATATTGCGACCCTCGGCGGAAACACAATTTACATCCATCTGCACAAGTTAAATCAGGCTCGTCATCTTTCTTTGATTTATTGTTTAACTCTAGTTTACGTTGCCATTGTACTGGAGTATAGTTTTCACCGTTAAAAGATGCCTCAGATATTAAAAAGTCCATTTGTTAATTTAAAAAAAAATATAATATGTTTAAATATGTTACTTTGCTTTTATACATCTAGGTTGATTATCTAGGTTGTTTTATCTTTAACCCTAAGGTCAACATTAATACACATGCTCCGTAACTCCTCGAATAACAGTTTTGCTGCATACGGAATCGTAACTTCCTTATCCTTTATCTTCATCTTATACGCATCAGAAGATACACACATTCGTTCGTTAAGGACATACGGAACCGCGTGTGCGTTAAAGGAATCCTTTTCCATCTCGCCGACTCTTAGTCCTCCTCCGTTTATTCGTCCATCGTTTGGTTGATTGGTTAACTGGTTACGTCTCCCTCGTCCACGTGCATGGATTTTATCCTCCACATTGTGCTTCAATCTCTGATAAAACGTAGGTCCAATGAATATCTCTGCTTTAATCTTTTCTCCGGTGATCCCGCTGTAGAGAGTCTCGTTCCCCTTGGAATTAAATCCCAAAGATTTTAATTGCTGCATCAAATCTTCCACAGATCTTCCATTGAACGGCGACGCATCTGTAAAATTACCATTCAGGGAAGATACCTTGCCCGCTAGACACTCAATCATGTGTCCAATAGTCATACGAGACGGGATTGCATGTGGATTAATTATAATATCCGGGACTATACCATCGATTGTAAATGGGAGATCCTCTTGTTGAAAAAACATTCCCGCTGTGCCCTTCTGCCCGTGTCTTGAAGACTAAAAAACTGTTAGTTTTAAATCTCAGAGATAAAAGAAATAAAGATACTTACAAACTTATCTCCGATCACCGGAACACGAGTCTGGCGAACTCGGACCTTTACCGCCCTGTCTCCGTTTCTTTCCTGATACATAATAACCTTGTCAATCGTTCCCTTTACGTTGGACAATTTCGATTCATCTTCGATGCCATCTTCTCTTCGAGTTACTTTTCCTATTACACAGTCGCCAGGATTCACCTCTGTACCTGGTCGTAATAATCCATCATCTTCCAAATTACTATACTTCCCGACTTTACGTCTCTTGTTGGGTTTCTCGAAACTAGAATTTTCTTTCCCACTTAAAGACTCTTTGACCGTCTTGTAGGTGTCTGCTCTTGCAAATCCTCGATCCAACGCCGATTGATTGATGATTATACTATCCTCCTGATTGAAGGTGAAGGGCATAATTGCTACGATTGCGTTAATACCGCTAGGCAAATCATGTACACCGTATTCATCGGATAATTTGGTACTGACCAACGGCTTCTCTCCGTACCACATTATATTTGTGGTCGTGTCCATACGATTTTGAAAATTCGCTGCATTGACCCCCTGTGCCTGCTTTGCCATTGCACATTGATAGGTGTTACGAGTCCCAGGGTTTCTATCGCTGAATGGTATAGTCGCTGCACATAACCCGTTCATCATTGCGTTCGATATTTCACAGTGGGTATGTTCGTCGGTGATATCTTTGACAAAGAATGCAGTCAGACCGGTATCTTCCTCTTCACAGTCCAAATACTCGATTGCACCGCGTCTACATAATTCATTGAATGATAACCCTTGCAAACTCTCACATACGCATTTACCATCGGTGACTATCATCAACGGACGACAGATTCTTCCCGCCGTGGTAGAAATGTGAATATGATTTCTCCAGGACTTGTAGGTTATCGACATATCCTTTGCATACTGACCAGTGCGACGTAGTTTTCGAATTTTATCGACCAAATCAACATGTCGCTTCGTACTGCCTTCATATATACCGTTGATAAACACCAGGGTATGTTTCAAGTTTTGAACCGTCACCGGGATTAAGAACTGTTGGATTGCTTTCCTTAACACCGTAGGATCACGCTCGATAGATATGTAAGATTGTACGGTCAATTGGTTCTCTAAACCACATGGTGCACCCTCTGGTGTTTCTGCTGGACAATATCTAGACCAGTGACTGCCGTGTAAATACCTGGGTTTTGGTAATTTCTGAGTTTTTTCTACTGCTGATGAAACCCGACGCAATTGAGACACCGTACTGATGTAAGTCAAACGTTGAAGTGCCTGGGCAACCCCCTTACGTTGTTGACGATCTACGAAGGTTGTATTCCAGTTTCCCGTTGCCAGGGAATATTGAAATCCGTCGGTGATTGTATTAGTCCTAGATACCTGTTTCAAGATCTTTTCATTTGTAATATTGCCTTTCAGTTTCGGTAATGCTTTTTGAAAGTACAACTTCATGTCGTTACACACTTTGATCATAAGATGAAGGAATAATCCTGACATCAATGAACATGCGGTTTCGACACGCTGATTTGCTACCGAATCTCTGTCGGTAGGTTTAATCTTTCCAGTCGCAACCGCCAGTAATTCTTGGACCATACTGATTAAAAACACCGCTTTATGTTCCATTTTCATATGTGGGACCAGAACATTCTCAAACGCATTTTGTAACCTCTCCTCCTCTGACAACCCGATGTTGTAAACCTCTCGGATTCGTATCCTACGCTTTGCTTCTTCAATACTCGATGGTAAATTTCGAAAAGATGCTTCCAGTAGTGCGTTTTCCTCAGTCGAAAACACCGAACGTATCTCTTGAACGTTAACTCCCATCGCAATTAAGATTACCATTAACGGTACCTCTTCCTGGAGTCGTGGGAAAGTACATGATATACTTGTGTTCGCCTTGTACTTAATCGTGGTGACGTAAACTCTTTTATTTCGCTCAGATTTCACCGCACAGGCAGAGACTCCATTTTTCAAGTAAGTTACCATTCTACAGATCATACCCGTTTTCTGACCGACCATCGATTTCTCCTGCCCGTTGATTATTAAATACCCGCCAGGATCTTTGCTACATTCGCCGGCGGCTACTCGTTTACTAGGATCACTGAGATGGCATAGACTTGAGTAAACCATGACAGGAATTCTTCCTAAGTACACATCTTTTAAGACTGTGTTTGTATTGTCGGATCTAGTGACATGGAAATCAACATAAAGAGGACCTGCATAAGTAAGGTTTCTGATTCTACACTCCATGGGGGTAAAGTCTTTGCCATCTGAACGACTATCACCGTTGCGTTCTAGAAGTGCTGGACTTTTTAAGGTCCCACCAATTATTTTAATCTCTACCCATTTGTCTTTATCTTTTGCACGG
>PBCE01000003.1 GCA_002716845.1 Flavobacteriaceae bacterium
AAACAAATAGATGTTTCTGGTCGCGCAGATTTCCACAGCGATGTAAGTTTTAATAAACAAATAGATGTTTCTGGTCGCGCAGATTTCCAAAGCGATGTGAGTTTTAATAATCAAATAGATGTTTTTGGTCGCGCAGATTTCCAAAGCGATGTAAGTTTTAATAGTAACTTAAAAATAACTAATTTGGAAAATATACAAATTAGTAGTACTAAGACTGACCTTAAAACTATATTAGATAGTAGTTATAACTTTTTGTCTAATAATATTACTAGTACGGAAACTCGTATATCAGCGATTGAACGTGATTATGTCACCAACACCACTTTGAGCATCCAATACTCCACTTTTAATAGCACGCTCACCAGCACTTATGCCACCAAAGATTACGTCAATAATCAGGTCAGTGGTGTGCGGGGGCGAAATAGAGTTCTCCCCTATGACGGTCGGGACATGAGCCACACAGCGCAGGTGGGCAATAACCGCGAATACAGTTTCAAAAAATACTTTGAACTGTACCTGGATGATCTGTCCGACACGAATAAGCAGACTCAAGCAGAGTGGCCTATATATGAAGGCAAGAAAGAGCTAGAATTTTTTATCGACATAACAATGGATAATACCTTGTTATTTCTCGAATGGAACAATGATATTATTCAGAAAAACACTCAAACTATTATCGATATTCCTATTACATTCTTCCCTCGTAATGAAAAAGATTATCCGTTCTGGGCGACAAGCACTGGGACGGAAAGAAGTCCGAAAATAGGTAAAGCAACATGGACTAATATGTTTCAGATTACTGCCAAGAACGTAAGCGCGACAACAAGCGCTATTTTTTCGGGTCGTTTCCAGTACGGACTGAGCCACCCGGAATATAACCCTGACGCGACTTACGGGCTGAGCCAGAACAACCCCAGGTCGAGAATGATTCCAGGAGTGACCATTCCCACTGACACAAAAACGCACTACCTTGTGCAACTCGACATGTCTGACGATAATCTCAATTGGCAGGGTACTATCACTCATAATACTACTAATGATGATTATGTTGTATTAACTGTTACTGAAAACAATATTCGCAGATTGAACACTATAAATAAAATCTTACCTTCTGGAAACCCACAACGACTCCCAACAACGGTGGGAAGAAATCAAAGACTTCTTATCAAGCTTCGTACCAGCGGGCAGTTGACAAATCATCAATTCAATAACAGGTCCTTTCTCTACGACCATGTCACTGGATATCTTTATAGCCCCAACAACTTGGAACAGATTACCAGCAGCGCCCTGAAAGACGATAATGGAGTTATTCCTTCGCCGTTCTCGGTGACAATTTACGTCGAACCCATGGTTATTCAGAACGAACCAGACGAAACCATGGTGACGGATACGACAGTCAACAGCTATTTGTATCAAAATAAAACTAACATATGGTCAAAAAACAAACCTAGCACTGGTTATCATGACGTGATAGTGGCGGCGCATGATACGTACATCCGCAACACTAAACAGCAGCAGCGGACATATTTCGACTTCGCACCCTACCGCTCTATACCAGACCCGCTTCGTATCGATGATCTCCACATGGCTGGTTCTGGTCCTTCGTGTCCCTACGATAATCCCAGCCTTGGAGACGAACACCCCTTCCTCTACGGCGATGAGGCGTTTGTAACTAGTAAAAAAGACAACACCTTAGGTGATTTATGTGGATGGGGGTATGGTGCCACCGGTGGAATAAGTACAGGGCGCTTCTACGACTGGGTGTATATCTATGAGATAGGAGAATACAGAGCTTTTGCGAAATTCTACGAACCAATAGACGGCGTTTCTTCACCTGAAGACAAGGTTCGTGGTTTTACATACACGGGTCTTCTGACTAACGACGGTACTCCAGGGAACATGTGGATGCAGCCTGTTATGCATAAAAAAGTATCACTCGAAGTTAACTATCAGCATTTTTATCAGGTTGTGCAGTATCCTGACGGCAACTCGTCACCGGTACCTCAATACAACACGTCTGGTAATGGCAAAACACCCACAAGTTTGAAAAACTACTACAGGAACCCCGGCCCTCAGCCGTGGAGCCCGAAGACGATGCCAACTATGGTGATAAAGACAACCGGCGAACGCGCAACGGAGCAGCTCAAATTCACTCGAACAAGTGATGGCTGCTTTAGTCCAACCGATGGTCTTACTCCACTAACGCCAAAGAAGTTTTCTGAAGAAAAACTGTACACGATATCCTCCAATGAACTGTGGTACTACATCGTCCTCAAAAGGGATGCTAATTTCCGAACTATAGGTGGCGAAGGAAATGGAAGATTGGATGGAACCCTCAACGACGTGATTGAAAAAAACAAGCATTCCGATATATTCATTATTCCGTCAAAATGCAAACAAGATACTCTTGCGATTGGAACTAATCAAAACGATAAAGACCCACTACTGATCGACACTTTTTATTACATGCACGGAGGACAGCTGGGATTTGTTAATGTAGATCCTCGGCAGGAAGCCAAACTTTTACTCCAACTTAATGCAACATCTAGTGCTGATTGCCGCCACAACATTTGTGCTGTTTTTCAGCATTCCGGATGGAACCGAGTTATAGCTAACGATACGGTTTTCTCGAATGTTGCATTCGCAAACCTAAAGAGAAACAATATCACTGATTTTCACAACCGCCTCACAGAGGGAATAAATCTAAGTATGTTAGATCGTCAATATAAGACAAAGACTTATGATATCAACGCGTCAAATCCCAGAGATGACGATCTAAAAATGGACCCATTTGGTCTTATTCGAGTAATCGATAGCTCTACTCATATCGGATCGGGTTGGGCCACAAGCTACAAGATCAACAACAGCACTAGCCGGTGGAACCCCGATCATTGCTGTAGAGACGCCTTATCTGGATTATACCCAAACACTCCTGTCCTGGGCAAAATAGCGAACATCTATTATCCTTTCTCCGAACGTTTTAACAGTTCTGATGAAGCAAACTACCTTCGCGCTTACCCCCAATCTGGGTGTACGCCGTGGAACCCCATGGTAAGAGCGGCATATCGGGTCAAATGGATCGACAATACAGGAACTTTGAGGGATGTTAATACATCCCTTGACACTACTAATATTGATGATTCAGATAAAAACAAGATATTACGTTGGACCATATACGAAGACGTAAACATCTGGCCCACAATGTGGAATGGTGAATGTCATGCTGAAGAAGGAAAATATGATACATTTGATGATTGGTACAACCGGGACAAGTTCGCAGTGCCACTCTATATACAACATAAAGGCACTCTCACTGGTGAGAATTTCACCCGCTATATCAGTACAATTGCAACTACAGCGGCGCCCACGGGAGCTACGTGGCTTAGTAAAGATGATAATTATTACGACAACTTTAAAACCTGGCTTGTAAACAAAAGTGGTCAGTTCTCCGTGGGCTCGGCGGCGGATAAGAGGTACATAGAGGTTGATAAAAAAGACGGACAACTAATCCAAAGTAAGTTCCTACCGCGCTTTCCGCGTATTAAAGGGGGAAATGGTTATTTAGACACGATTGAAGATGCGAATAACCGACACTATCTTGGTTTTTGTAAGCTAACATGTCCTATCGTGCGCCCAGGTACTTCTAAATTTCCATTCCGCTGCCTTGAGGACATTATAAATTTCGTACATTATAAGGTTGTAAAGGGGGACTGGCCTTTTCCTTACGAAGCGAGTTTCGCAAATAAATATAACGTGTTCATGAATTATAGTAATAATTCTATTTTACCTACCTACTTTTGTACCATTTCATCTACCACCAACTTAGAGGTGAGTACACACAATCAATCAATCGGGATGAAGGGTATTGTAGAAGTTCTTTTTGAAAAATACAATTGGAATCTTGGCGATACTGGGGCACCAAAATTGAATTACAAAAGAAGTACAGATGTTGCAAATAGAAATCTCACGGAAAACCAAAAAAAAGAAGATTTTCCCAATACCAATAAACTATTCGGACTCACACCTTATTCTGCTGCCAATCCATACGATATTAGAACTTTGTGGCATCTGTCAGACAGGGGAATGAAAATGCCCGGTGGTCATTTTCAAAATATGTGGTACACCGATAATGCTGCGGAAGGCGACTTTTACGTGTCTCATCAACTAGATGTAGATATTCATCACTACAACAACGACGACAATTACTTCAAATGTAAATCAAATAAAGACATCGTGTCTCTCAGACAGAGTATTTCGAATTCCATGGTGATGAGAAAAGTGGCTGTCAAGAGAGAGCCCGTCAATGTGCTTCATTCCACTAACGGTACTTGGCCACTGCGAAATCAGAATGACATTTTCCACTATCACTGGGCACAGCGTTTTTTCCCATGGATATTCAACAAATACCAAAAAATTGGCAACGATACCGCCTTCCCGACTCAATACTATGGTAAGGCTGACAATCTCCATCTCACGCTTGATCAGGCACGAGTTTACACAAACTACTTGAAAAAAAACATTGGAGGTAATACAGGACAAACACATGAATTACACCATTATGAAGACACGACATGGAGTTTAGACGGCGACGATAATTTTAACGCGACCCAGACCAATCTTGACCCGCGCGCAACTTCCGGAGTCGGCATAAGCTACTTTTCATATAAAGCAAATTTTAGTGTTACCTTGAAACATGAGTCGTTCAGTGGGACAGGTGAGTGGTCGCTAACTGATCCCACGATTACAAGCAAATATTATACTACGAATATCCCATCGGTAAAGATGTTTTCAAGTACCGATACTAACTACCATATCGGAACAACACCGTGGTCTCCACTGGTGTTGAATAATTATACTGAATGGCCTGATTGGATTCGGTTACCTTGGATGCTAGGGGACAAGGACATGAAAACCATAAAAACAGTAATAGAGAATTACCTGAAAGACACTACGGTCGCCACCCTTTGGTGGAACAAGAATGTTAAAGAGCTTGAAAATAAAGATTGCTCAATAGATTTGTTATGGGCAATTCGCAATTACCTCACTGGCACCACGCTTCCGATCCATCAATGGGTAGCGCCTTTCTTCCAGAATCCAGGAGGTTCGAGGAACTCGAGGAATATTTTTGGACCGGACAAAGATATTATAACTAACATGCAGCATCAGAAATACGCTTATCAAATGAGTGGAATCAACAGCAACTTGAAAGGATATTGGATTGAGAGTCCTGAAATGAACGGAAACGGAACCGAAAATCGTTGTATTAATATTAATAGCGCTACTTGTAGATTTGAGGATGGTAGTGGACCAGCTTTTACACGTCCAATTAATGAAGTCAAATGTATATTTCCAGTTGGTTATATTAAAAATGTCGAATCGTTTAGAGGACACAGTGCGAATACTCCTATCCGCAACCCCGCCGATCTAATTAATACCTTAGTCTGGTACTATATAACGGATAGAAGTGAAATAAGAACAACACTAATTTATGCCGTATACACCAACACCAACGGCAATGTTACTCAAACTAATTACCAGATAGACTCAAACGAACGATATCGGACTACCACGGATTTGGGATCAACAACAAAAGTGGGTAAGTTATTCGAATTGATCGTTGAAAATAAAAACTCTCTTGTGCCTGATAATTCCAAACTTCGAGGACAAACGCCGTTCTGGCTACTAGATTTAACCTCAATAGCGAACACAATTCACTTAGAAGAGGGGGATCGCGTTTTTGGTAAAGTGCCTGATAGTGAAAGTGTGAGTGAAAGTGCGAGTTTCTACACCTATAATTACAATAATTATTTGGGGATTGAAGGTGAATTTCCATCGGATGGTGATGTCGGCAATTTCAAACTAAAACCAACATTAGACGAAAGCCGAGGGATCTTACAGGGCGTAAAATTGGTGACCAACTGGGAACCAAGAGGAACCAAAAATAACCCATTAGATGGTCCAGAAATCCTATTGCAATTAATTAAAAGCGACACAGATTCCAGTATCTACAACAACGATTATCCATTCTGGTATGTTGCGCGCACGAATTCAACTGTACAAAATTATACAAGTGGAAGGGAAGTGGCAGATATCAACTACACTACAGAAACCGTTGAAGGGAAATTCAATGTCGTTGACATACGGAAAGCCCTGTCAACGAATGATGTTAACTGGTTGTATGGCACCATGCCATGGATACCGATCCCCAAAAACACCGTTGAACGAGGATATAATAAAAACAGATTCCCTTACGGACACGGCAAGCATGATAGTGGAACGTATAAATTTGGACAGGGACCCTACTGGTTCGCAGAAAACAAGGAAAACTCAATGAGCGTTCCGCCATTCTTATTTGGTGGCGACTTTGGTTCCATGCAAGGACTCGAGAACAGAATCAAGCTAAATAATGTCTTTGGTAGCAGGTTTGAGAGAACGTGGGTGCCAAGAGTCATAAAAAATAATGCTCATGTATTGACATTTTTTAAAAATAATATGGCTGATAAAGACCTTACGATATGTATCCACGAGGGCTTTTGGGACTATTGCATAGGTTCTGGAGTTGTTACAGCAGAACAAAACTTGACCCCAAACCCTTTTGATGAAACCAAGCGCAGAACAAGTTCCGATGTGATAATTAAAGATAATGCGAGCCACATGCGTTTTGATCCATGGCATAACATAAATAGTGAAAATCGTATCGTCAGATATCCTTCCCCGGTGTATGGGACAGTGTGGTCAAACACCCAACTGAATACATTGACGACCGAGTATGAAAGACGAAAGGGTGGGAGTAGCGACCAATTTAAGATAAAGATGAAGATCGGTACCGATATACCTCCATGGTGGTTTCCATCTGATACTCGAGGTCCTCCTCATTCCGGAGCTCCTAAATATGTAGATACTGTATTGAAGTGCATAAGATACGACTTTAGCGAAGAGTGGAGACACGACACAAAAGGCGTTGGAAACCTTAGGGAGGCCTTTCAGGGGGACGGCGCAATCGCCCACGGAACCTTTAAACGGGGGTACTTCCCCACGCCTCGCCATCCTCGTATATCATTCAACGGGTACCAGGGTGTGACAGATCTTCCCACGAGCGCCTCCTGGGATGATGATATTCATTGGAAAGAGTGGTTAGATAATGGTGATAAAGGTGTTCTCAATAAAGACCAGGTTAAGAAATACTACCAGAAAGCAACGTTATCCATTAGATCAAAAACAGACGGGGCGGAGATGGTACATGGACCAGGAGGACGCGTAGCTTTCGATATCCTGCGACAACCGGGCAACTCGTTCGGCATCACCTCCACCAACTACCCCGGGCTGTGGGTGCCGAAAGGCACGGAATATAATGATCAGTGGCACACTTACTATGAACCTAATAACCGTCGTGCAATTATTCTCTATTGGGAAGATCCAACTGAGGATCCGCAGGAGCTAAACCCTTTTTGGGCGACGAATGGCAACTATTGGTACGTAATGGTGTATCCGAAAGGATCCGCTTGGCCAGATACTTGGCTCTACTATTTTACTGTAGGGGGGAAATTACTTAATAAATGGCTTGACGAAACCGATAGAGCCGCGACCACTGGCAGTACCACATTCAGAGCGAGCCATAATAGTCACCACTTCAGCTGGTACTATGAGGCGTACTTGCCAACTGTTAATTATTTGAAGGAAACTGCGATTGGTACCCAACCCTACCCCCAAGCACATTTTATGACAAGAGGCAATCTTTCGCCCTTGAACCCAATGACGTTCGCTATTGGTCGCCTTAGTACTCCTCAATCAAGTTTAGAAGGAATAAATGTGCACGAGTGGAAATCGTACGGGAACGATTCCACTAATAATAACTTAAAATATTCCTACGGAGTCAGCAGCATCAACAACAGAAGATGGATGTGGTTGGCACCTGATATAGAGTCATATTTGAACTCTGGTTATATTTTTTCCGAGAGCGGGGGCACGGCGTACCCCTATAATAGTAGCTTCTTTAATCTGAGTGACACTGACAAAGAAAAATTCGTAACGCAAGCGAACCATATAGGAGGTCGTAATCGTATGCTTGTTGTTCATAATGAGTTTAAGTATGTGTATTATGAAGAAATTGACAGTGGATTTACGGGTGTGCACTTTAATGCTCCGTTCACGCAGAAAAAACCGTGGGAGCGCAGGGTCGGGCAGCTGGTACGAAGTTCTGGTCACTTGGAAGGAGTTGCCACTATATCGCATGCATACACCAAAATGATTCTTACTGACCGTAAAGAAGACCCCGGTGTTTATGGTGTCGTGGCCGGTGTGAAGGAAGATGGGCGACTTTTGATCAACTCCCTTGGCGAAGGTGCTGTATGCGTAGTTGACACAGCTCCTGTTGATGTTGGCTCTCTTCTCTGCTCGAGCCAATATCGCGGATTGGCAACAGTTCAAAATGATACGTTAATACGAAGTTATACTGTTGCGAAGGCTATGGCACCTTGTGACTTCACATATGTTGGTAAGAAGACAAGGGGACAAGTTGCTGTGCACTACTTTTCGATTAGACATCAGACTATGTGTGCTCTCACCGATGAAATAAAACTCCCTGGAGTTAGAGATATCTTTGAAATCACCGGACAAGAATTACTAAATTCATTCCCTCAGGCTATCTCCGTTAGTAAAGTGACGTCAACTGTATTTGATGATGATGAAATCGCAAACAATAAAAATGTACCAACATCCACCGAGACGGTCTGGCGGGAACTGTCTGAGGAAGAGGCTAAAGAGAACTTACAATATGCACGACTGCGCTTTAAGGACGAAACCACCGAGGAGATGCTTCAAGATTACGTTAAAGCTCTTGGTCTTGATTACATAGATGATACCAATACCCCTTATGAGTTGTACGATCTCATACGCGAGGCAACTTCGTTGAAGGTTGCCTTTATGCCCGTTATATATCTGTGCTAGTCTATAGATTACTAACATTCATTATAATCATCTGTGTTCTAAACAAAAACTCTTTCAACATCTGTTTTTGGGCATCCTGGGATTTTTGGAATATTATGCGTGATTTAGGTCATGTGTTGCTACAGCGTGATATATTCGTTCGGATATCTATAAATAAATTAAAAGTTATATCAAAACACTTGGAATTGACACTTTAGAAGATAGTAATAATGATTATGAACTATATAAAAGTGTAGAAAAAGCAATTAGTGATACAGTTGCTTTTATGCCTGTAATATATTTGTGCTAAGAAAATGTAAATAATATTTTTAAAGTATTTATTTAAACAAATTAAATTAATACTTTAGTAAAGAATATTATATTAGAATATAATATATAATATGTCTTTTACACGTTTTAATTATGATAAATGTAGAACTGAAAAATTATTACAAGAGAGTACCGGTCCAGGAAGATATATGTTAAATGTTCCGGGTTGTGGTTCTAAACCCACTTACTTCAATGACCCCCAAATAAGAATGCAAAAATGGGGTGGTAATTTAAGAAAAGTTAGAGATGGTGCGCCAATTGATATCGATAGTGATTTATTGGGTATTACCAGACCTCTAACAAAGGATTGTATTAGTAAAGAATACCCCAATAAAGGTGTCATCACATCAAAAAAAGTTAAATACCCAGAGTGTAATAAAGCAACTACCCAAGAATCAAGAGTTACGCATCCAGCATGGATGTATAAAGATTTAGAACAAGATCATCGATATTATTTACCGTTAGATCCACAAGAAAATGTTTGTATGAATTTTCAGAATAATTTAAATACAAGATTATTAGAACGAGACTTTTATGAACGAAAAAATCCATGTTTGCTACAAGAAAAAGGGCAACCAATAGGTGTATTTGGGAATACAAAATTTCCAAAGGCTACATTAAATAATTAATACCTATAATTAATATCTATAATTAATAATTTATATGTATTAATAACCAATAAAAATATATATGGATATATATAATGGCAGAAATAGCAATACCTGTAGTAGCATTGGGAATAATGTATTTACTATCAAATGAAAGGGAAGGATATGAAAATACAAATGAAAATAAAAGTAGAAGTAAATTAATTATGGGTGAAACAAATAAGGGAACGCCTGTGAATAATCCCGTAAATTATCCAAAAGAAACTCATGCGGAATTAGATCACAATCCGGCTGCTTATGTGAGTGCGAATTCAGCAACTGATAAATATTTTAGAAAAGAAAAATATGAAAGACAGGTCGAACAAGGACAAAATCCCGATGTTACAAATTCCTTTAAATCATTAACTGGGGAAGAAGTAGACAAGAGCAATATCAAATTTAATAATATGGTGCCTTTTTTTGGGTCAAAAGTAAAACAGCGAGGGATTGGAAGCAAAGAAGATGATAGTATTTTAGATAACTATGTCGGAAGTGGAAAACAAGAAATACGAAAAACAGAACAAGCCCCCTTATTCTCCCCCGAAGAAAACATAAGTTATACTTATGGAGCACCGAGTCAAACAGATTTTATTCAATCACGAATGAATCCTTCCAAAAATATGTCAAATACTAAACCTTGGGAAGAAGTTATTGTAGGTCCTGGTTTAAACAATGGCTATACAAATGAAGGATCAAGTGGTTTTAATTCAGGAATGCAAGCCAGAAAAGAATGGGCGGATAAAACTGTTGATGAATTAAGAGTTAAAACAAACCCAAAAGTAACATTTGGTTTAGCAAATCACGAAGGACCCGCAATATCAGCAATAAAAGAAAGAGGTTTTGAAGGTAGAATAGAAAAAAATAGACCTGATACATACTATATAAATACACCNGAAAGGTGGTTTACNACAACGGGACAAGAAAAAGCCCAAAAATCAAGAGCNGAAGAACCATTACAACCGGTAAGTAGGNCATTTACGACTAGAGAATATTTTGGAAATGCAAGTTCNGATCAAAATACAAGCACAAAACCCCGTCTTGAAGAAAATTACAGAAGAAGCAGTCGTCCTGAGCTAGACTCAAATACTAAATATTTAGGACCAGCGCATAATCTTAACTACGCCGATGGATGGAAGAATTTAAAACAGAATTACGGTAAACAAGGATATAAATCTTATCCTAATTCTCGTTCAACTACGAAACAATCGAACGAATTTGGCATTGTAAATGGATGGATGAAAGCAGCTATTACACCTGTTTTAGATGTACTAAGACCATCAAGAAAAGAAAATGTAATCGGAAATATAAGAGAGAATGGAAATGCGGGTGGAAATTATGGTGTAAATCAATCGCATGTTTTTAATCCCAATGATAGGTTGAAAACAACTATTAAAGAACAAACAGAAGAAACATATGATGTAGCACAGCCACATTATAAGCACGAAGGCGGCTATACAACTAATGAATATCAACCAATCGAAAATCAAAGGCTTACGACAAATGTATCTTACACAGGTAATTCAAGCGCGGCACCATGGGGTCAAAAAGGTCAGACCTACAACGCCGCATATAACGCAAATATTAACCCGAACAAAGAAAAATTATTAAGAAATCAAATAAACCAAGGTTGTGACCCTGTTTTCAATAGTCATCAAAATATTAGAGTTAAGCGAGAAGATTGTACAAATAGCGCAACGGGACCAATGAACATGCCAAAAGAAAGTGCTAATATTTCGACCTACGGGGAAATGGGTGGAAGAAATGTAAGGGGAGCGATGCCAAATAACTATAGAAATAATAGTGATATTTTAAATGCTTTTAATGAAAATCCATTTACAAAACCTTTAGATAGTATAGCTTAAATAAAAGTATAAAAGTAATTTTCATGATTATTATAATGAATATTCATGAAAATATTAAAGCACAGCTTAATAACTTTATAGAGAAAAAAAATATACCACATATAATATTTCATGGTCCGTCTGGTTCAGGTAAAATAAGCATATTGTATTATCTTATTGGAGAGATTTATAAAAATATAGAAGAAAAAGGAAAATATTTAATGTATATAAATTGCGCACACGGTAAGGGAATTAAATTTATTAGAGAAGAATTAAAATTTTTCGCAAAAACAAATATTCAAACGCGTAAATTTTTATTTAAAAGCATTATTTTATTTAACGCTGATAAACTAACAATAGATGCTCAATCAGCTCTAAGAAGATGTATTGAAGAATTTAGTCATACAACAAGATTTTTTATTGTTGTAGAAAATTTTGATAGACTTTTAAAGCCAATTATATCGCGATTTTGCAATTTATATGTCCCACTACCGATAATTGAAAACGAAAAACAGAATTTATACAAATACAATATAAAAACACTTTTAAATTTTGATCCTGAAGCTGTTAAGCGTGAAAATTGGATACAAAAACAATTAGATACTTTTATTAAAAGTACAGAAAGAGATTTAATTAAAATAATTAATAATTTCTATAAAAGGGGGTATTCTGGTTTAGATATAATGAAAGCAATAGAAAATACAAAACATTTAAAAGAAAGAAAAAAATATTTTTTACTTATTCATATAGATTCTATTCGGAGAGAATTTAGAAGTGAAAAATTATTTATGTTATATATTCTAACATTAGTTTTTGCGTCGGATTAAAAATTAATTTATATAAAGAAATTGTAAATGGACGATTTTAATACTAATGTGTTATCAGAAGCAAAAAACGAGTATGCCTCTAGACTTTTAACTATATTAACCCCATTAATTATACAGGGATTTCAATCGATATTAAAAGAAGCAGATCAACTGTGTTTATCGAATAAAGAAGATCAAAAATATTTAATGACTTTTCAAAATTTTTTAACTAGAGTTCCAAAGTGGAATCAAGAAATAATTAACAACGAAACAAAAAGAATAATTGAAACTAGCAGATGTCCTTATTTAGAAGATTTATTAACTTGCGTCCATATTACGCAATTAAAAGTATTAACTAGCATTAGGGTATCTAGCAAACAGAAAAAAATAGATATAGATATTCCAAAAATACACGAATTTGTACATAAAATATATATCGCATCAGCAAGAAAAATATATAAAAATGTATATTTATTTGAAAAAGATATATTACCATTAACTCACCAGAAAAATATGCGCGAATGTGAATTATTAATAAAAGAATGTATATTAAATGTTATTAGAGAAAATATGCCTATAGAAAAAATTTTAAGAGCATACATGGAAGAAACAGAAGAAGAAGAAGTTGTTGAGGAAATTGTAGATATACCAAAAGAAGAAGCCGTTGAACTTGTGAAAGCTGAAAATGAAAAAGATAAGACAAATGAAACAGAATTAAAAACAGAAACTATTACAGATAAAATTAAAGAAGAAGTAGCGAATGAAATAAATATAGTAAAAACAGAAAAAAATATTGAAGATAGTAATCCAGAAACAACACAAAATGTTGATAAAATATCAGATGATGTAAAACCTGAAATTAAACAAGAATTAACTACTGGAGAAGGTGGGGTTATAAATAAAATGGAATCTTTAGATAAATTAGACGATAGCGATACAATAAAGAAGGAAACAAGTTTTAATGACGTTGATCATGTAGTAAATTTTAAGAAAGATGATGACAGTCAAAATATTAACAATGTTCCTACGCAAACTATAACAGCGCCCAAAACAATAGAACGATTGGAAAAAATAAGTGAAGAAAGACATAAGCAACGTATGGAGGAAGAAGCGGAGGATGAGGATGATGATGATATTTATGAAGAAAGCGATAAAATTAAAATACTAGATAAAAACACTACAAATATTAAATTTGATGATTTAGATATTCAAATATTAGATAAACCGTTGAAATTAAATAAAACTGAAGAACTTTCCGGAGTAGAACTACTTAACTAAGTTCGTTTAATTTGAAATCATTTTATAAAAATAAAATATAATGAACAACGAACTTTTTATGCAGGGTTTTTTCATTTTTATTATTTATTTGATTTTTGAATTTCTTGAAACAAAATATATATCAAAAAAGGATTTTAAATTAAAAAAGGCAATAAAACAGGGTTTGATGGCATATATTAGTTTTGTTATAGCAATTTTAATTTATAAAGAAATAGAACCTATGAAAATAATGAATCCTGTACCACGCGTCTTTACAAGCGAACCGGGTTTTTAATTAATAACATATAATATTAATTAAAAATTACTATAAATAATTTTAACCCTTTTGACATTTAAAATTATCTAATAAAATATCTATAATATTACTTATGAAAGTTCAAGTAAATAAATTACCAATTAATTATTATATAAATAATAACGTCTCTTAAGAAGAAATAATAAAAGTACACCTTTTAGTTTGGAAAAGAAATAAAAATTATATAAATAATACCCTGTTATAAGTTATTATTTTTTTAAAATATAATACCCTGTTATAAGTTATTATTTTTTTAAAATATAATATATTTGTTTATTGTAGAGAATGGAAGATAATAATATAAATGGAGATTTTTGGAATAATTATTACAAAAATACAAATGATAATATAAATAATAATAGTTCTTTTTCAAAATTTGTATATGATAACTATATTAATGAATATAATAAACAAAATGTTTATTTGAAAATAGCAGATTTGGGAAGTGGAAATTGTAAAGATAGTTTATTTTTTTCAAAAAAAGGTAATTTATCTAATGCGATTGATATTAATGGTGTTCTTAATACTAGTAATTCGAACTGTAAATTAATTAGAGAAGATGTAGAACACGTATTAAAATCTTATAAATTACAAACATTATTTGATGTTATGTATATGAGATGGTTTCTAAACGCAATGCCTTATAATAAATCCGAGTCTATATTTAAATATGCTGTTAATAATTTGAAACCCAATGGTTTGGTTTGTATTGAAGTGTCTTCATTAAATGATATAGAATTAAAGAAAAATAGCAAATACGATGAAAATGATAAATCATACACAACTACTCACAAGATATGGAAGGCGCCTCGCAACAACAAGAGCAGCAGCAGCGGCAGCAGTGTGCGCCCACGGTGGAAGCCACCACAGTACTCCGGGATGCCGCCGCAGCCTTTTCGTGGTGGAGCTTGGTCTCCGCTATTCTTTCCCGCCCCCCCCTCTCGATCGCCAAAGTCGCCGCTCGAGCCGCTCGAGCCGCACAAGATATGGTTATATTCTATAGAAATGTGTGTAAAATTGGCAAAGGATCATAACTGTGAAATATTGTATTGTGAAGAAGATTATTTTTCACCAAATAAAAATACAGAAACTCACGACCCATTACTTATAAGAATAATATTAAAAAAAAAAAATTTACCTTATTTTATTCAAAGTAAAAATTATCAAAAATACAGGGATATATTACCTGAAAAAAAAGATTTAACAATGAGATGTTATAAACAATTAGAAAAATTTAATAGTATTATTGAGAAATTTAATATAAAATACATAGCTGTTGCTGGAACTTTATTGGGTTTAAACAGACACGGTGGTATTATTCCATGGGATGATGATATTGATATAGGATTTGAACAAGAAGAATGGAATAAGTTATTTAAAATACTAGATGTGTTAAAAAAAAA
>PBCE01000004.1 GCA_002716845.1 Flavobacteriaceae bacterium
TAATAATCTATTGTAAATATACTTTTTTTTTAGTTGATCAATTAAATAGTGTTTTCTATTCAGATTTTAAGATCGAAAGTATTATATTACCACTTGGTATATCTTTTTTTACATTTCAACAAATTTCATTCCTTTCAGATCAGTATAAAAATAGAAAATTAAATTATAGTTTTAAAGATTATTTTTTATATATAACATTTTTCCCTCAATTAATAGCAGGACCTATTGTTAGACATAATCAATTCATTCCACAACTAGCGATTGATAGAAGGAATGACACTTTTAAGTTTTTATGTATAGGTTCAAGTTTCTTTGCCTTTGGATTAGCGAAAAAGGTATTAATTGCGGACAATCTTTCTCCGATTGTTAACGAGTCTTTCAATCCAAATAGTCTTGAATCACTAAATTTTTTTTCTGCATGGATTGGTGCAATTTGTTTTACTTTTCAGATTTATTTTGATTTCTCTGCGTACTCAGACATGGCAATTGGAATTGCAATGCTTTTTGGTTTTAATTTGCCAATAAATTTCAATTCTCCATACAAATCTAGATCAATTATTGAATTTTGGAGGAAATGGCACATTACCCTATCTGAATTTCTAAAAGATTATATATACATACCATTGGGAGGAAATAGGGGCAAAAAAGCTAGAATATTTACAAATTTATTTATCACCATGTTTCTTGGTGGCTTATGGCATGGTGCTTCATGGACATTTATAATTTGGGGATTATTTCAAGGTTTGTTACTAAGTATAAATCACACATGGAGATCCAGTCATCTTTCTAACAAGATAGAATATTTGTTAATGTATAAAATAATGACATGGATGATCACTTATTTTTGTATTGTAGTTGGGTGGGTAATTTTTCGTTCACATTCGACAAGTCATGCCTTCGAATATTTAAAAGTTATGACATTCAGCAACGGTATATTATTTCCTGACAGGTGGAAATTACAGTTAAGCGATTTTTTTCAGAATTTTCTAAGTTTTTCTCCTGATATAGATTTAAATAAGAATCACTTGCTAATTGGTTTATTTCTTTTTGCTTTTGTTTTGATAATTCCAAATACAAATCAAATACTTGATTATTTAAAGCAAGATTATGACAAAGAAAGTAAAAATATATTAAAGTGGAAACCTAAAATAATATATGGTATAATTTTGGGTTTAGTTTCTGGTATAAGTATTGTATCCATATCCACCGAAAGAGAATTTATATATTTTCAATTTTAATAAATTTTATAATAAAAATATATCTGATAGTCTTTTTATCTACAAATTTTTCTCTTTTACTTTTATTTTACTCCTACTGTGAAGTACTAATAAGAAATGAAGTTGAACCAAATGATATTTTATTTTCACACATTAAATATATCAAGCAGGATGACCCATCTTGGATTTCATTAGGCGACTCCAGACCTTCCAGAAATCTTTCTTATGTTGAATATGTTAGCAATTGGTCCTTTGGATCAGAAAATATAGATGTCATAAGAGAAAAAACGGATTATTTATTAAACCGTAAATTCCCAACCCATGTACTTTTGCAAGCTGATCCTCATATGTTTTGCTCTAACTTGATTAATTATAGATCTCCACACCATGAATTAATTACAAATTTAGAAACCAAAATCGAATTACCTTTTAAGTGTTTTAGCTCATACCATAAAAATAAATTATTTAAGTACATAAAAGCTAAAATAAAAAATAATTTTTTAGAATCAAATTGTTACTTAACAAACAATGGTTCAATCAAAGAGAAAAATCAAAAAAACTGGGGTTTTCTCTCGGCAGAGAACCGAATTAATTCTACAAGTTATCGGTTTTTTATCGATCAGAGCCCTGTTGATGATTGGAAAGACTCTTCTTTCTACTCTAGTTACAGGCATTTACTGAATGAACTAACTTACAATGGAATAAAAGTGGTAATGATTAGCTATCCCATTGTTCCAGAATATCATAGTCTAGTACAAAAAAGTAAAATATATTTCGATATTAAAGAAGCATTTCAGTCGTTTTCTATCACGAATGATTCGATTTTTTACTTAGACCTCAGCAACTCTGTAAATGACTACAACTTGTTTCAAGATCAAGATCACTTGAATGACAACGGTGCCAAAGAGTTTAGTAAAATCCTCAAGTCAAGACTCATTGCTCTCAATTTAAAATAAAACATGATTTTATCTTTAATATTATGCTCAAGAAATGACTCTTACATGGGAAATTCGCGCTGGCGTTTAGAAACTTCTATTAACCTTGCTTTGTTAAATGCTAAGAAAGCTAATTTTCTCGATAATTTAGAAATTATTGTTTCTGACTGGGGTAGTAAAAAACCTTTGTCCAATGTACTTTTACTTATTCCCGAAGCAGAAGGCAGAGTTAAGTTTTTTTACACTCCCCCAGAAATTGCTAAATTAAAACAAAAAGACAGTAAATTCCCAGAGGTAATTGCACTTAATGCTGCTGCTAGAAGAGCAAAGGGAGAGTATATTGGCAGAATTGATAATGATACTGTAGTTGGATCTAATTTCTTTCTTAAGTTTCACCGTCTTTACAAGAATAACTCACATAACGAATTTGATCTTTCTAAATCTTTTTTGTTTGTTGAAAGAAAAAGTATCCCTTATCGGATAAGTTGTCTTTCTTTGAATCTAAACTTTATTTTAGTTTATATTAATCTATTTTCTGGTCTATTAAAGTTAGAATCCGCAAAGGATTGGGGTAGAGAGTTTTGGTGGAGCCCAGTGGGAATTATGATGTTTCATCAAAGCATTTGGCATGCTACTAAGGGATATGATGAAAGACTTATATATTGGGGTTGGATGGAAGGTGACTTAGCACTTCGCCTTGGTCAAAAGCATAAAATCGTCGAGTTCAGCAAATATGTAGGCCATGATTTTTATCACTTAGAGCACTACTCAAACCTCACAGAATATAAAGACCGAAATGGAGGAACCGCAACTGTGAGAAAGAAAAACGAACCAAGATTTGATGGGCTAAAATACTGTGAAAACGATGAAAACTGGGGGTTGAATTTACCAAATTTAAACCTGCATAATTACGAATTTGAGGATTTCCCAAGAACAAGCCTAATTCCAGTTAATGATTTGATTAGTTTAAGCACTGGAATTTTTCATCTCGGTAAAGATAAGTTTGTGGAGATAATTTTTATAATAATACCCAAAATAAGAATATGGTTAGGTAAGATTTTATTTTTTAAATGATTTTTTCCAAACATATCCGAACTATATTTAAAACTTCTTTTGTTAATAATTTTAAGAGTTTTCTAAATCTCTCAATTGACGATCCAGATTTTGAGTTATCTAGAATTTCAAAACTTACAAGATTTGAAGCGGGCGAAACAAATCTGATACATAGGAATTTTCGCTTCGTAGACAGTGAATCATTTATTTATCAATATTCTGAAATCTTCAAAGAAAACTTGCTTTTTTTTGATAGTAAACAAAACAATCCTCTGATTATAGATTGTGGATCTAATGTTGGCGTAAGTATTTGTTATTTTAAAATGATTTACCCTAACTCTAAGATCATTGCTTTTGAGCCTGATTCCCAGATTTTCTCTATACTTAGGCATAATACAAAGTTGATCTCATCCCTTGAACTTCACAACACGGCAGTGTGGACACAAAACACCAAGCTAAGCTTTCAACCTAATGGTGCAGATGGAGGTAAAATAGAAAATAATGGAGAACTTTCTGTTAATGCTGTAAAGTTGTCTGATTTCCTCAAGGTTAAGGTAAATTTACTCAAGATCGACATCGAAGGTGCCGAGAAGTTCGTACTTCCTTCAATTGCCGAATATTTGATCAATGTTGAGAATCTTTTTCTAGAACTCCATTTGGAAGAAAAGGAACCCGAGCTTTTAGAACAAACTTGTTTCCTTCTTAGGAAACATGGATTTCGTTTCAAGATCGATACGGTGGGTTTAGTAAATTTTAATAGCTTTAAAGATCGAACAAGTTGTTCCATGCAGTTAAATATTTTTGCGGTTAATGAAAATTCTTGAAATTTCGGATTTCCAAAACACGGGAGGTGCCTCAATTGCCGGTAAAAGAATTGCTAAAGCTATCAAAGATCTTGGCCATGATTACATTCGTATTTCATCTGACTCTTCCGTTCCGCAAACTTCTCTTTTTGTTGGAAAAAAATTTAGTATTTTGGCTGATTTGCTCAATATTGCAGGTCTCACTTTCTGGACCCCCACTCTAATGAAAAAAGGGATATTGAGACAATTCAGACTCCATTTGCAAAGACATCAACCCGAACAAATTCTCTTTCACAATATCCATGGAACGGCATGGCCTCTAGAACTTTTACTCGTTGCGATGAAATATGCTCCAACTACTTGGACTCTTCATGATTGTTGGAGTTTTCTTGGAAGTTACTATCCTTCTCATTCCGAACCGCCAAAGCAACAAACTTTACAAAAACTTAATTTCTTTTGGAAAAAAGTATCAAATTCTAATTATAATTTCTCTGGTATTTCTCCATCTTCTTGGTTAAGAGAACAGGCTTTTAGCTCTCTTTGGTCTGAAACACATATCGAGACGATTCAAAATCCGGTTCCAAATTCCTTTTTTCGGGATATTGATAAACACTCCGCTAGGACTGCACTAGGATTGAATCCGAATCAAAGTACCATACTCTGCATTGCTGGAAATCTTGCCGAAGACAGAAAAGGAGGAAGAATACTCAATGAAATACTTGAGTCACCCATTTCGAATAAGGCTCAAGTTCTACTTGTCGGTGAAGAAAAAAACTTGGTTTGTAACAACTCCAAGTTCGTAAGCATTGGTTTCGTCCAAGACGAATTAATGTTGAGAATGGCATACCACGCAGCTGACTTAACTCTTCACACTGCCCCTGAAGATAATCTACCTAATACAGTAGCAGAATCAATGAGTTGTGGGACTCCAGTAATCGCTTTTAGAACCGGTGGATTACCTGAAATGATCGTGGATGACGAATGTGGTTGGTTGGTTAAAAATCTTGATTCCGATTCAATGATCGAAAAATTATGGAAAGTCTTGGCAAAAAAAGATCTTCGTTCCATTTCTATGAATGCTCGAAAAAGAGCCCATTCTCTTTTTAACGAGAGAGCAGTTGCCTTAAAATACGAAGCTCACTTTCAAAAGATGCATCAATTTTCTAATCTTTGAATTACCAGAATTTTATTTAGATAACCCAAAATTGAAAAAAATCAGATGGGGAATAATTGGTCTAGGTAACATTGCCAAAACTTTTGCTTTATCGATTCAGCCCCTTGAAAATGCCTTGCTTATTGCAGTAGCAAGCAAAAAACCTGACAGTTTAAAATTTTTCCAAGAAAAATACAATATTTCAAAAAAATTCTGTTTTGAAAACTACTCAGAATTACTATTATGTGATGAAATTGATGCAGTTTACATTGCTCTTCCCAATCACTTGCATATGGAGTGGATCGTGGGTTGCCTTGAGCAAGAAAAACACATTTTGGTCGAAAAACCAGCCGTTACATCCTCTAAGCAACTAGCCACAATCCAAAAAAAGTTCGATTATAAAAACTTAGTGTTTTCAGAAGCATTTATGTATTTGCATCACCCTCGTGTTCAAATGTTGATAGATTATATTAATGATGGAAGGATAGGAAAACCTCTTGGCATGAAATCTTCTTTGGGGTTTAAGTACTTTAATGAGCCCTCTTTGTTGAAAAGGATGCTAAACTTTTACAAAAAAAAACCTTTCCGTTTAAGTAAGAAGCACGGAGGCGGTTGTATTCTAGATCTTGGGTGCTACCTAACAAGCCTGGGTACTCTTCTTTCAAAAAACTCGGATAATTCTAAAGTTTTTTCCTTCTCTCTAAAGAAAAGCACTTCCACTTTCGCTAAACAGGAAGTCGAAATTGATGCTGCCACTGTTATAAAATTTAACAATGGATTTTTTTCAGATATCCGATGCTCGTTTACAGAACACTTGGATCAAACAACGAGAATTTGGGGAGAAGGTGGAGAGATCATACTTGAAAATACTTGGACATGTCAGTCAAATGGTTTTTGGCATGATTCAGAATATTTTCAAATTCCTAGCCCTCCTCTCTTTGATAATCCGTATTCGTTCCAAGTTCACAACCTGAGCAAAATAATTTTGAGTAAAAGTGTGGGAGAAAATGTTCATATGCCCTTTGCGTTTCAAGACTCCCTTAACAACGCTCAAATTCTAGATTCATGGAGATCCGCCTCCAAAGAATGAAAATTTCCAACTAAATCTTTTTCTTGTGAAAATACTCGTCACTGGATCATCTGGGCTTATCGGTTCTGAGGTGTGTTCTTATTTTGCAAAGTGTGGTTTTCAGATTCATGGTATTGACAACAACCAAAGAGCAATATTTTTCGGACCACAAGGCGACACTTCTTGGCGACTTAAAGAATTACAGAATACATTTACATCCTTCTCTCATCATGAACTAGACATAAGAGATCGTAATAAAGTATTGCATTTACTGAAAAGTATTACCCCTGATGCCATAGTTCACACAGCGGCACAACCTTCACACGACAAGGCTGCTTCTATTCCTTTTGATGATTTTGATATTAATGCAACCGGGACCTTAAATCTCCTCGAAGCAACCCGCCAAGCATGCCCCGAATCTACATTTGTTCATATGTCGACCAACAAGGTGTATGGAGATAGACCTAATAAAATAAGCTTAAAGGAGTCGAATAAACGCTGGGACTTCGCTGACCCGACATATATAAATGGCATTCCAGAATCCTTTTCCATTGATCAGAGTAAACACTCATTATTTGGTGCATCTAAGATTGCAGCAGATATAATGGTCCAAGAATACGGTCGATATTTCAGTATGAATACATGTTGTCTTCGTGGTGGATGCCTGACTGGACCATCGCATTCCGGAGTCGAACTTCATGGTTTTCTTAGCTACTTAGTAAATTGCAACTTACAAGAAAAAACTTACAAAATTTTTGGCTACAAAGGAAAACAAGTGCGCGACAATATACATTCTGAAGATGTTGCTAGATTTATTGATTGCTTTTTACAAAATCCGAAAAGTGGTGAGGTTTACAATTTGGGAGGGGGCAAGAAAAACAGTTGTTCCATTTTGGAAGCGTTCGAAATATGTAAAATTTATTCGGGTAAGGAACAGAATTTCGAATACATTCAAAAAAATCGTATTGGAGACCACATATGTTACTACAGCGACTTAACAAAGATAAAATTGCACTTCCCTGATTTTCAAATCAAGCATTCCTTAAAAAACACCATTAAGCAAATCGTGGCAGCACAAGTAAAAAGAAATTAATATTCTGTCATCCGATCATTCCAAAATCCTTTTAGTAACAGAGACCCCACCCGGCACGGCGAATGGTTTCGGCGTAACTCTTCAGTGTTTGTTTAGTGATATGCCCCATTCAGTTCTTTACACCGATGCAGCATTCAAAGAACATGGTGATGCCTCGAAGTATTTACTTTCACAAGTTCCCTATCATCCTGCCAAAAGATACTTTCTACCATTTATGATGGGTGCCATCCCTGAATGGCGGGGGAAATTTTCTAATAAATGGTTGAACAAAAACTTAAGGGAAGAATATGGAAAATTATACGCTTTTGTATATTCAGTGAATTGTTTAAATTATGCGGATTGGATTGCTCGCCAAATCAATGTGCCCCTCATTGTTCATGTTGCAGATCATTCAGAACTCTTTGAAAAAGCCAATATTACAAAAGTTCTCAAGAGATGTGCTAAACTGATTTGTATAACAGAAGAAATGAAATCGAAATACGAAGTTATGTTGGGTAGAAAAGATATTGAAGTTCTTCACAACGGAGCCGAAGAATGTTGCTTCACTTTAGCTTACCCCAACCCCGTAACTTTCAACGAGAAAAATCCTTTAAGATTATGTTTTTTGGGAGGACTATTTTCCCATCTTCATGGAGACTGCATTGAAGATGTTGCCAATGCTGTAAGCATTTCCAGATGCAATAAGAAGTCGATAGAATTTCATCTTTATGGCCAAATAAATCCTTCTTCATTTGGAAAGGATATGTTCCGAGAACCTGGCGTTACGCATCATGGTATTATCATGCCTTTGGCCAAAAAATTTGAAATCATGGAGAAAGCCCATTGCTTTGTTATTCCTTCCTCATTCGACCCTAAAAATCATCGGCATTATCGATATTCTTTTCCTACAAAGTTACCTGAGCTTATTGCCAGTGGACGCCCCATCATTTCATATGGTCCTAGAAATACCGCATCTAATCGACTACTTGAAGATCATTCGATCGGGATTCGGATTCATGAACGTTCAGTTCAGAAACTTACTTCAGCCTTTTCTTTTGTTGCCGATCGTTATTCTGATTTACTAAAGGCTAATATATCTAAACGCCTAACCTATAATAACATTTTCTCTGCAGAAAAAGTGCAAAGGAAATTATCCGAAATTTTAAACTTTTGAATAAATTCGTATGTTCTCTCCTTTTGCAATATTCGGCCTTCAGGAGAAGTTTGATATCTCATCTTAAAGCGAGATATTTCCATGAATTAGGCAATTCGATACCTTTGGGCAATGGGTATTGGGCACAACTTTTAGAAAATGATTCCTATGATTCTTTTTCAGAAATTTTTATTCAACAAGAATATTTAAAGTTTATACCGAATGGGAAAATTTCTAAAGTTTTAGACATTGGTGCTCATTATGGGTTCTTTAGTCTTTGGATGCAGGCGACTTATCCTAAACAGAAAATTCACTCTTTGATGATCGAACCAGCTGAAAGTTGTGTCCGATCTCTAACTAGAATGACCAATGAACCTTTTTTGGAAGGTAGGTTCAATTTCTTTTCTCGGGCAATTGGAAAGCTTGATTCTGAAACGGTCTGTTTTTTCAACCGATCTCACATGGCTGGTTCTTGCTTTAATCTAACAACAAGTGATAGTGAACAATCCGTTCAAGTGTTGAAAGAAAGTGAAGTCGTTGATCTTTTGCCTCCTCCTTATGACTTAATCAAATGCGATATTGAGGGTTCGGAATGGGAATTCCTTCATTGTTACCAAAATTTGATCAAGAGTTCTAAGTTTTTGATATTGGAATGGCACAGTTGGCATAATGGAGGAGGCGGCTTTGAACAATTGATCGATACATTAAACTCTCGCAAATTTAAAATCTTGAAATCTTCTACACCAATGAATGCGGTTGGTAAAAAAGGAAAAGTAGGTTTGATTCTGGCTGAGAACTCTGAATTTAACGCTTGAAAGATTTTGGTGAAATCCCGGGAGGAAAAAATGAACTTAAGTCATTGCTATTTCCATTCCACAGGAATTTTCCTTTTAGAATATGGTCTAAATACAGGTGGTGGAAAAATAATCGACTCAAAGAAGCTCTACCCAAACTGAATAGAAAAAATAAGTGGATTACAGTTGTTGATCGGTTGGGTGCCCCAGGCGATGCTCTGATTACTTCGAATATTATTCATTCCATAAAGCAAACCTATGAAAACCTTAAGATTAACTGCATAAGCCCCCACCCCGAACTTATTGAGTTGGATCCTTCGATTGATGCGATTAATCGACAAGAAACTTTTTACTCCTTCGATTCGAGTTATTGGGATCTAATCGTTCGTAAGGAAAAGAATATAAATATTGTTAAACATAATTTAGAAAAACTTGGAATCAGCGAATACAACTACAAGGTCAAGTATTTCCCAAGTGAAGATGAATTGAGTTGGGCGAAAAATCAGTTATCGAAAGAAAAAAAACCGATCTTAGCTATTTGTACCAAGAGTAAAGAAATTGTAAAAAATTGGCCCGAAGAAAATTGGGGTAAATTAATAGATGCACTTTCCAAAGATTTCAATTTGCTTCAACTAGGTGATAGTGCTGAACCGGAATTTCAAACTGTAAAAAGATACGCAGGAATATGTACAATGCGCGAATCAGCTTCATTACTTGCTTTTGCTGACCTATTTATTGGGCCAGATAGTTTGCTAATGCACCTTGCTAACGGTCTAAATATACCTTCCGTTATTATATTCGGTGGATCAAGACCAGTACGGTGCTTCGGTTACGCAGAAAATACAAATTTAGAAAGTTCTCCAAATTGTAGTCCTTGTTGGATCCATCAAGGATATGAAAGCTGTAATCATGATGTTATTTGCATGGAGGAAATATCTGTGGAAGTTGTTTTACAGGCAGTCCTTCAAAAAACAAAAATACTCATTAATCCGAATTAATTCAAAAAACCTAAACCAATTATTTTATTATGGATATCGTAAGTAGCACCATTCCTGTAACAGAAATTTCTATTAGCGATCTGCTCAAAAATGTACCCGCTCCTGAAGTTTCTATTAGTGATCTAGCATTAAACATATTTATAGGAGTTATTCTCTCTTTCTGCCTTGGTTTTCACTATATACACAGATCGAAAAATAAGTCTTTAAGACGTGATTTGGGGTTTGTATTACCAATTATTTGCCTTACTACCCTTTTAGTCATATCTGTCGTAAAATCCTCACTGGCCCTGTCCCTCGGTCTTGTAGGAGCTTTGTCAATTGTACGTTTCAGAACTCCGATTAAAGAACCGGAGGAATTAGCTTATATCTTTCTTGCTATCGCGATTGGTTTGTCTCTCGGTGCTGACCAAAGGCAAATTGCTGTAATATCATTAATCGTTGTTTTAGCAGTATTATCTATTATTGAGCTTTGGTCATCTCGACAAAAATCGATTGCTGGTAATATTTTACTTTCTATGGAAGCACCGAACGAGAAGGGGCAATTAGAAAAAATTCTCGGTTTGCTAGAAAGTACTGCATGGGGACTTGACATTAGAAGGATAGATCAAGACCCAGATAATCTTTTCATCACCGCCGTGACGAAATTCCCAGAAAAAGACAGATTATTGAAATTTTGCCAACAAGTTGAAACTCAATTTCCAAACACTAAAGTCTCAATAATCGATAATTTTTCTTTTCCAAACGAATAGTAGTTTTAGAAATGAAGTTTCCCAAAAAAGTTAGTTCTAATAAAAAATTTAGTGTACACTTATTTCTTTTTACAATCGTTCTAACTTTGGGAGTTTGGTTGGGAGAGATAAAGATATTGCCATTTCTAAAGGCACAATTTTATCTAATCAAAGATAAAGAATTTATATCCTCAATCTTGGAAAAAAATAACCTTCAGACAGTTTATTTGGATATAAAGTTTGATAATTTTAAAAAATTGGAGAAATCTAGGGCACTTGCCTTGAAAATCAATAAGCGCATTGAAACGCAAAACGATTTTGTAAAAGCAAAGGTTACTTATCAAAATATTCAAATGGGGTGTAAGGTTCGTCTCAAAGGTGACCTTGCTGACCATTGGCTTGGAAACAAGTTCTCTTTACGAGTTGAAATGAGCAAGGGGAATCTTCTTATGGGTATGAGTCGGTTTTCATTACAAGATCCGGTCACTCGAAATAATACTAACGAGTGGTTGTTCCTTAACAACCTTAGGGAGGAGGATTGCATCGCTGTAAGATATAAATTTGTAAACTTAATTCTTAATGGCAAAAGTATGGGTATTTATGCCCTTGAGGAACATTTTACTAAAGAATTGATAGAGCATAACAAAAGAAGGGAGGGAGTTATAACAAATTTCAATGATAATTTACTTTGGGAAAATTTCTACCCCAATTCAAAGTCCAATATTCGCTGGAGTTCAATTTTCAGATCTTCCAGCCCAGAAATAAGGAATCAAAAACACGTAAATTCGAAAGAGCACCTTAAAAGACAAGGAATAAACGCTTTTAATTTAATGCTTAAAATCCAAGAAAGTAAAGTTGCTGCATCCGAAATATTTTCTCCTGAAAAAACCGCAAAATTTCTTGCACTTACTCGTATCTGGAATGCTGAGAGGGGTCTTCTATTCGCAGATATAAACTTTTATTTCAATCCAATTACTTGCAAGTTGGAACCAGTTGGATTTGATGGTAACCCAATGTATAAAACGCTATCACCCTATTGTTATTTCACTCATGGCGATATCCATGCAAATTGGGTCAACTTTTCCTTATCAGATCCAACTATAGCGGAAAAATACATTTATTATTTGTCGCAATTCTCGAAACAATCATACCTCAACAAATTTTCACTTAAATATGAAAAGCAAGAAAGACAGATTAGAAGACTTTTAAAGAAAGAGAAAATTAATGATGCAGCATTTGAAATCTGGAGAAACAGTATAAACTTATTTGAAAATGACATCTGGTCTGTTTTGCCACTGAGAGCAGAAAAAATAAGACAAGAATTAAACAACCCCTTTCCAGTTGTATCTTTTGCTACGGTTGATCCTGAAAACAAAACACTTATTATTACAGTTCGAAATGTTACTACTCAACCCATTGAAATTCTAGGTGTTCGGTGGAATTCCAAATTATTACAATATCCACCTAGCACTAATCTAGAAAATCTCACTCCAAAAAAAGCTGTTGAAAATTTGTCCGACCGTCAGCTCTTTCCTGCACAAAGTGTAGGTTGGGATCAGACAAATAATCAAAAGAAACTTACCTACCATCTTGATCACCTCCCTAACCTCGAAATATTGAATTCAAAACCACTTTTTCTAGAAGTTCGATTTCTTGGAATGGAAACTGACTTTATCAAGATTCAAACCCCTTATATTGTCGGACAATTTGATTGGGAAATCTCTCCATTTTCAGGAATTTCAAATTTCTCTTTGCCAGATTTTATATCTAAGGAAGAAGATGCCTTTTTTATTTACCCTGGTACATACGAAATTTCATCTAATATCGTGATTGGTAAAAAGTTACCTCTTATTATTGCTCCCGGAGTAACTTTGGAATTTGATGAAAACTCGACTTTCGTAACTGAAACTCCGATAATCGCAAGAGGCACAGCAGATAAACCAATTTTATTCAGGGCGAAAAATAAAAAATGGCCCGGGTTATTACTTGCGAATTCTAATGAAGCAAGTTTGTTCAATCATGTTCATTTCATGAATGTAAAAGGTGTGGGGAAAGGACCCAATCCTAATGGTATTTCAAAAAACGGATGGACAATGACTGGCGGTATAACAATAAATGAAACTTCTGCCGACTTTACTAATTGTCAATTTTCTGATTTTTTATCTGAAGATGCCTTAAATATTGTTTCCTCTTCATTCTCGCTGGACAATTGCTACTTCAATAATATCAGATCCGACGCATTTGATGGAGATTTTGTTAAAGGTGTGGTAAAAAACTGCGAATTTTTGAATGTATCAGGAGATGGTGTGGACTTCAGTGGAAGTGAAGTAAGAGTTGATGATTGTTTTTTCAAAAACATAGGCGATAAAGCTATCTCAGTGGGAGAAGGCAGTACTGTTATTGTATCAAATTCAATTATTGAGGACATTGGATTTGGAATAGTTTCGAAAGACACATCTGTTGTAAAAGTCCAAAATTCTTCTATCAAACGAGCAGAGGTTTCAGGATTTTCCGTTTATCAGAAAAAAAATGCTTTTGGCCCAGCAAAGATGAATGTAATCAATTCATCCGTATCTTCTTCTAATGAAGTCTTTCTAGTCCAAGATGGGAGTTCTGCATGGAGGGATGGAGTTCCTATTACTAGTATTCCTATGGATATCGAGGATTTATATTCACAAGATTAATTTGCAACAAGCAAATGCTTGAAAACAATACAAAATTATCCGTCACAGAAAAAAGAATTGAGATCAAAGATGTTTTTTCGACATTCGAGTTTCCCAAGTTCGAAAAAGCGCTAAAACTTTCTAAATTCTCCTTTTACTGTCCATACCCTACTCGTCAAAACAATAGCATCTATTTTGATGACTATTCCTATTCCTCGTTGGAAGACTCTATTGAAGGTAACAGTTTGAGGACAAAAAAAAGGATTCGATGGTATGGGACGAACAAAAAGCGGGCAAACGCGACATTGGAGATCAAAAAAAAGCAGGGCGTTGTTTCTTGGAAGCATCTTTTTAGAAATAATTATTCAATAAATCCAACTGCAAAAACATGGAATGAACTTATTACGAACAAAGATCAAACGAACACGGTCGACACTCTCCTGCTTAATTTTCAACCCAAATCCATTGTTTCTTACATCCGCCAATATTTTTGCTCATTTGATGGTAAAGTCCGTATAACCATCGACCACAACCTTCAGTCATTTTCCCAAAACTCTCCTATTTCCCCCAATTTAGATCGGGCAACCAAGCACTACAATCTTATGATTATCGAGGTTAAAGTTTCATTAAAGGATGAATACCTATTGAATCTGGTCAGAAAAGAAATTCCTTTTACTCCCAGGAGGTTTTCTAAATATAGTGAATCTATGATTCCGCCAAAATTTTTTTATTTATTTTGAAGGAATTCTTAAAAAAGAAATTCGAACAATTAACCCGATCAAAATTATATCGAGATTCTCTTCCACGCGGAACTTGCCTAATCATTGATATTCACAGGCTTTCTCATGCTCCGATTAAAAATATTTGGGATGCTGGGGCACACAAGGGAGAAACTGCACTTTCCTTCGCTAAAAACTTTCCACAAGCAACCATCAGAAGTTTTGAACCGGTTTCCACAAATTATAATTTATTAGTAAAAAATTGTGAAAAACTAAAGAATATCCATGCCCATAATTTCGCTATTGGTAACGAAAACAAACAAACTACAATATATCTTCAAGGAGCTTCGGTAATCCACTCTTTACGTGATGACTTAAACAAACCATCAGCGGAAAATTCTAAATCAGAAGATATTGAAATTAAAACCATTGACTCAATAATCAATGAGTTCAAATCGGACAGCATCGACCTTCTAAAAGTTGATGTCGAGGGATACGAGATTAAGGTTCTAGAAGGAGCTTATAAATCACTTGCTGAGAAAAAAATTAACTTTATTTACTTAGAGACTGGCCTAGACGATCGATTTAATTCGATACAAGTTCTTTTTGATTTTCTACGACCGATCGGATACCTGCCCTACGCTTTTTACGAACAAAACCCTCATTGGACTGGTAAACAGAACCTTTGGTACTGGAATACTCTCTTTGTTAAGGAAGAACTTCTTTAAAAGAATTGGCAATTACTCAACAAAGCTTCATTTTCACTGCAAGATCGGATGCTTCATTCATCGAAAATACATTACCCTCCCTTATCAAGCTTTTAGAAAAAGCAGATGGTAAGATTACTTTAATTCTCGATACAAGAGACCCGTCTGGAGTTTTGGGTAGTGCTCTTTCACAATGTAACCTTAGTGAGATTACCAGCAAGATAGAGAACCTTCAAAGAAACTTGAACTTTGAATTTCTAAAAACTTCTTACGATTCAAGATCAATTTCTTTAAAGAACAGAATACAGTTTAATTATCCTCACAAAGAAACCCATTGTTTCCGTGGTTATCCTATTTACGGCAGTTTTAAACAGTTCTTTGACACAGATGCAAGATATATTCTCCACTTGGATAGCGATATGATCTTTTACGAAGCACCTGAATATTCTTGGATAAATGAAGGTATCAAAATTATGGAAGACAATGAAGATATACTATGCGTGCTTCCAAGAGGGGGCCCTCCAAGTAAGGAGTCTTCTTTGCACCAGGGTACAACCCGGTACCAAGTTGATAATAAGAGAGGACTTTATTTGTTCAAAAATTTTACCAGTCGGCACTACTTAATTCACCGGGAGAGATTCCTAAGCCTACTCCCGCTCAAACCACTCTGGTTATCATGGAGAGAACCGATAAAAAGTAGATTATTTGGAAATGGTAAAATGCTTTGCTGGGAAGCAATGGTCGAGCATGCTCTTGAAAATTCGGGTATGTGGAGAGCTGACCTAATGACAGACCAAGCTTGGTCTCTCCACCCTGGAGACAGGTCAGAAAAGTTTTATCAACTTCTTCCCCAAATCATTAAATCCGTAAACCTTAACGAATTCCCTGAGGAGCAAAGGGGTTGCTTCGATTTAAGACTAAAAGAATGGGGAAATTACCTCAATTAACTTGCTTAAGCCCAAATATCTACTCGCCCTTTTTCTGCTAATCTTTGCAGTCTCGGTTCTTTACTTGCAAAGTCTTAAAGCACCATGGGTAGATGAGTGTTACTCATTCTATGGAGTTTGGCATGACAGTTTATCAGAATTCTATAAGTCCATGCTTACAGGAATCAACTTCTCTCCCCCATTTTACTTTTTGTTTAATTTTTGTATTCAACTCGTTTTCCCCTCCTCTATCGAGATACTTCGTATTCAAAGTTTATTTTGGACTGTAAGCGGATTACTAATTTGTTTTACACTTTCTCGAAAATCATTTGGAACAACCCCTTCTTTCATTGGTCTATTATTCGTCGTTTCTAATTCCGAATTGCTTCTCGCCCAGTCGCTAGAAGCAAGAAACTACAGTTTATTTTTTGCTTGTGGAGCCTGGGTGTTATACGCTCAGGGGAGCAACATGAAATGTCCCAAAAGGCTTTTCATATTCACTTTCATGGCCCATCTATGCCTCTGTCAGGCACACTACCTAGGGATCATTTTCTCATCTCTTGTTGGAGTATCATACCTGTTTACTGAAAAGAAGATTTTTTTGCTGAAAAGAATTCCTTCTAGTCTTTATGCAAACTGGGCAATTTCTCTTTTTTTGTACTTTTATTTTCTGAGCAATCAAAAATCTTTGCTAAATACTTGGCCAAAGCCAAACTCCTTTTCAGATTTATTAAGTTGTTATGCGGATGGGATGCTTGCCCTACTCTCAATAATCCCAGTTCTACTAATTGGAATCATTGTTGGAAATACTCTTAAGAAAAAAGACCACTTGCCCAAGACACATAATCCTGTCCTCGCTACCTCAATACTGTGGTATGGAATGCCCTTCGCTGCATGGGTGCTGTCTCATCTGACTCCAATCAACTTGTTTAATGCACGCTACTTCATGCCTAAAGAGGTCGCATGCATTTTTCTCATTAGCTTTCTATGTTTCTCGATTCAATCGGTCTGGGTTAAACAAATTTTTAAAAAGAAATTCTCCGATAATGTTATGCTGCTTTCGGCTACCACCATTTGCCTGTTATTCGTTTTATTAAACTTCAAAAGATCATCTTTTACATATGGTGAGGAGAGGAATTATCATCATTGGTTAATCAACAAAGACGACCTAATCTACGAAGATCTCCCCTTGGTTTTTTGTGGAGATCCACTTTTTTTCCCAAATGTATATGATGATCCAGAACAAGCCTTTTTTTTGGTAGATAATAATAGCATGAAGGCTATTTACACAAAATTTTCCAAAAGAATTAGCATCTTGACCCCTGTAGAATTGAATAATTTAAATTCTTTCATCCTCATTGCAGAAAAGAATCAAGAGTTTAAGGAGGAGACGCTCAATTTCCGAACCACTTTACTTGGAGAGTTTCACAAAAATCTCTCATTCGTTTGTACTCGTTTTGACAAAAGAACTCCCTCTTCATGAACTTTGCTCATTTTCGTGCCATTATAAAACCTCTGTGTTTTTGGCTCTTATGCATCATGCTTACGATCGAAGTAATTCTTCATTATAAATTGAAAGATCTCCCTTATAAATTCTTAAATCATGCAAACGGTCCGATACGATTGCTCGGTCAGTATTCAAAGAAAGATGTCATGCCGAATGAAAAATTCTTGGCAATCATTGGTGACAGTAATGTTTTCGGTTTTGGTCCTTGGCTGTATGATAATTCATGGAGTATGGGGCAGCCTAGTTTTGCCACGCATCATCTCTTGCACTCATCTCTTGGAAAAGATGTTATTGCATATGGGTATCCTGGTTTTGGGACTATGGGTGCTTCTCTTTCTGCGGTATCAGAACATGAAATGATTCAAAGTTCATGGATTTGGCCAGAAATCCCATATCCAAAAGAAATACTTTTCGTTTTTTATGAAGGAAATGACTTGGTCAATAATATCCACGAAGTAGAGCAAAGAGGAATTGAAGTTAGCGATATTTCAGACATTAATCTGGAGCGAGTGCTTGAGAAAGTTTTTTCAAAAGAAGAAGAAAAATTAAGTAATAGCTGGTCTTTGACGGATCACTCTGCAACTTGGAACCTATTTTCTGGTACCTTAAGCAATTACTACAAAAGGTTCTTTCGCCAAGAGAAAGATCATGCGAAAAATCTATATGACGATCCTGCAAATATTTCAGCAAGTTCACATGTGAGTGTTTCTGAAAAAACTAACCTAGCATTAATTAATGGGAAAACAGTTTCGTTAGGATTTTGTGAGGGTCCCGCTCTTTTACTCAGTGATGAAGAAATTTTATTTTCTCTTGAAATTACTGCATATTCCATGGAATATTTAAAATCAAAGTTTTCGAATTGTGACTTGAATCTGGTGTATTTGCCCTCCGCTTTGTCTTTATATGATTACCCTGATTGCCTCCTATCTCCTGCTCCTCAGATTATTAATGGTGAAAAGAGGAGCGGCTTATTTGATCCAAATCAAGTGCAGTTAAGAAACTCTCTGATCAGGAAAAAAATAAATGAGCTCTCGGATAACCTAGGTTATAATTTTATTGATTGTACAGAATATTTAAAATTAAAAGCTCGTATTACCTTACTCCATGGACCTAGAGACCCTATCCACCTGAATCGAAAAGGTTATGAAAGTTTTGCAGATGCCATTATTTCTCAACTAAGGTCAAAAAAATGATACTCGGAATATCCGCTTTTTACCATGACAGTGCAGCTGCTTTGGTCGGTCCAAAAGGAATCATTGCGGCCGCACAAGAAGAAAGATTTACCAGAATAAAACATGACTTGAATTTCCCGATCAATGCAATTAATTATTGCCTCAAAGAAGGCAACATTAAGGTTGAGGATCTCGATCAAATTGTTTTTTACGAAAAACCATTTTTAAAATTTGACCGTTTGCTAGAAACTTACATCGGCTTTGCTCCAGTTGGATTAAATTCTTTTGTCAAAGCAATGCCCCAATGGTTGAAGCAAAAACTTCACACTCCTCGCGAAATTAGAAAGCGACTCCCAGGAAAATGGAATAAACCAATTGTTTTTACCTCTCATCACGAGTCTCATGCCTCCAGTGCGTTTTTTCCTTCCCCTTTTGAAGATGCTGCTATTTTAACTATGGACGGTGTAGGAGAGTGGGATACGGCAACCATCGGAATAGGAAAAGGAAATCAAATTGAACTGCTAAAATCAATGAGCTTTCCACATTCGTTGGGTCTTCTTTACAGTGCTTTCACTTACTTTTGCGGGTTCAAAGTTAATTCCGGCGAATATAAACTTATGGGATTAGCACCATACGGATCCCCTGTTTTTAAAGATATAATCATTAATGAATTAATCGATCTGAAAGAAGATGGCTCTTTCTCGGTAAACTTGGAATTCTTTAATTATTGTCAGGGATTAACAATGACCAATGAAAAGTTCGCCCGACTCTTTGAAGGTCCACCTCGAAAGTCTGAAAGCGTAATATCTGAACGCGAAGTTAATTTAGCAGCTTCAATTCAAGCAGTGACAGAAGAAATCGTACTAAGAATGGCGAAATTCACTAGGGAAATCACCCAACTCAACAAACTATGTTTAGCGGGAGGGGTTGCACTTAATTGCGTTGCCAATGGAAAACTCCTAAAGTCTAAAATCTTTGAAGATATTTGGATACAACCCGCATCAGGTGATGCGGGAGGAGCACTTGGTGCCGCAATGTTCATCCACTATCAATTAATGGAAAATGTGAGGACTCCACTACCAACTGATTCAATGAAAGGTTCTTTTCTAGGTCCTTCATTTGAAAATAAAGAAATTAAAACTTTTTTAGATGAAGCAAAAGTACCCTACAATTACTTTCAAGAAGAAGATGATCTTTTAATTACTGTAAGTAACTACCTTTCTGAAGGTAAAATCATTGGATGGTTTCAAGGACATATGGAGTTTGGGCCCAGGGCTCTAGGTTCAAGAAGTATTATTGGGGATGCCCGTAACACAGAAATGCAGACAAAGATGAATATGAGTATCAAATTCCGTGAATCCTTTCGTCCTTTTGCCCCTTCTGTGCTAGAAGAAGATATTTCTGATTTTTTTGAAATTGAAACCGTATCCCCTTATATGCTTTTAGTGGCTCCAGTAAAAAAAGAAATTAGAATAAAAATGGATCTTGAAGACATTGAACAAATGAAAAATCCTGATTTATTAAAAAGAGTCAGAGTTAAAAGATCAACTTTACCCGCCATTACTCATGTGGACTATTCGGCTCGGATTCAGTCAATAAATGAAAAACGTAATGGCAGGTATTACAGGTTAGTAAAAAAATTTAAAGAATGTAGCGATTCATCAATTGTGGTTAACACCAGTTTTAACATTCGTGGAGAACCTATTGTTTGTACTCCAGCAGATGCATTAAAATGTTTTGTTTCAACCGACATGGATATTCTTGTTTTGGAAAATTTTGTTTTGCTCAAAAACGAACAATCGCAAGCAACTTTGAAAGAAAAAGATAAGTATTTAGCAAGTTTTGAACTTGATTAAAAATGGTACCTCAGGACAGTAAAATGAATCCAAATAATATTAAAGAATTTAGGACTCTTGGAACCCGCCTATTTGTTGGATTTCCTGTGATCGGTCTATTCTGGACTTTCATACTAAAGCTTTTTGGAGAATCAAACCAAGAATACAATTGGCTTATTTTTTATTGTTTTACAATTGTAGGAGTAACCCTTGGACTACTAAGCTGGATTTCTTCTAAGACTGGTTTTCTTGTATATAAACTATGGAACAGAATGGTAGTTATAATTGATTGTATTATCGTTTGGACATCCCTGCCCATTTTCTACTATCTGATCTTTTGCCCCTACTCTCTCATGATCAAAATATTTGGAAAATCCGTGATCAAAAATGACATGAAAAAGAAAACTTACTGGGTCAATGTAAAGAAAAACCAAGATCCACAAAGTTATATTCAACAATTTTAAGTTAATGAAAGAAGACAAAAAAGATTTCAAAACTATTACTGAGAAAGCGATTCAGAAAGGATTTTTCTTTGAGCTTTTGTCAATGTTGAAGCACAATAAAAAATGGTGGCTCACTCCGATTATTCTTATTCTTTTATTATTTGGGTTACTTATTATAATTGGAGGTAGTAGCTATGCTCCATTTATCTATTCCCTTTTTTGATTTAGAATTTTGCTAAATTGAAATCTAAATCCATCTTCTATTTGTTTTGTCTCTTTGCTTGGTTTCTTGCCCTGCTAACATGTTTAGAATTCTACGGCAGATTAGTGCATAGAAAAGGTATTGAGATTTCTGCTAGATACAGCACTAATAAAGAACTCAGATTTGTAACAGAAGCTTTCCACCATACTTTATGGGACATCCCTTGGATTACTTATAAACCTAATACGAGCATTGAATTCACCACCGAAAATCAGCATTATCAATGTAAAATAAATAAATTTGGTTTTAGAGGGTCAACCGCTCTTGAAAGCAAACAGAGTTCTGATGGTCCATTAGTAATTGCTTGTATTGGGGGTTCAACCACAGTCGAAGGCATCACAGACGATCAAACCTACCCTTCACTTTTGGAAAAGCAGTTAAGGGATACCGGTCATTTAGTATGTGTTCTTAATGGTGGAATTGCTGGGCTTGATTCATTAGGTTATCAAAACAGAATTCAAACCATTCAAAGTAGTCATAATCCGAAACTTCTTGTCGAATATAATGCAGTAAATGACATTTGTTGGAGGCTTTTTCCGTACTGGATTAAAGACTTTACTAGATTGAAGGTTTGGGCGATTCAATCGGTTTTCTTCAAACAATTTCTTGGTGATATGCTTGTACCACAAGAAGAAAAAATCAGATTGGATGTAAGAGAATTTATTATAAATAATCTGAACAATCTGGCGACAGAATGCAAGGATGCCAATGTAACATTATTTGTCTGCTCGTTTGCATATCCCCAAGTGACAACAGACCATCATGAAGAATATGCATATTATGACTATAACCTGAGACACTGGTGGAGTTCTCTCTACATTTCCTATACGCAGTATTGCAGGATTGTTGATATTTATAATGAAGAACTCCGAGCAAACTTTTTAAACACCTCGGTAAAATACATACCCGTTCAAGAAATTGGAGAATTTGAACCAGATGACTTTTTAGATATCTGTCACATGAAACCGTCTGGTACTCAAAAAAAAGCAAAAGTGATTGCGGAATATATTTCAAAAAGTTTCAAACTCCCGAAGGTTCCAAATATAAATTGAAAGTCTTAAATTAATCATATTTTTTTAATAAATGCCAATAGTCGATTCAAATTTAGGTTCTAGGGTCATTATTCATCACCCCGAACTAGTAAATATTTATGGATGTGAAATAGCGGATGGTTGCAAAATTGGTTCATTTGTTGAAATTCAAAAAAATGTTACCATCGGCGAAAATTGTAAAATTTCTTCTCATTCTTTCATTTGTGAAGGAGTAAAAATTCAAGAAAATGTTTTCTTAGGTCATGGAGTAATGTTCATCAATGATCGATTTCCAAAATCTACCGATCTGAAAGGAAAGATTAAAAAAGATGGAGATTGGGAATTAGAACCAACTTATGTTGAAAAGTTTGCTTCAATTGGAACAGGTGCCATTATTTTATGCGGTGTTACCATTGGGCAAGGGTCTCTAATTGGTGCAGGGGCAGTAGTTACCAATGATGTAATGCCTTTCTCGACTGTTGCAGGAGTTCCTGCCCGGCTACTTTCTAAAAGTTCCTATGAATAAAATAAATGGTTTGAATGCTGCCGTTATCGGCTTTGGATACTGGGGTCCAAACCTAGCTAGGAATCTTGTTGCGAATCAAAAGTTTAAGCTAAAATACATTTGTGATCAGTCAAGCACGGCAAGGGACAGAGCCAAAATCCAATATCCCAATGTACATGTTATCTCAAATTATTTAAATATACTTGAAGACCGTGAAATTGATGCAGTATTTATTGCCACGCCACCTTCCACTCACTTTACAATCACCAAAAACGCATTAAAGTCTGGTAAACATGTTTTGGTTGAAAAACCCCTTGCCCGCTCCTCAATTGAATGCATGAACTTGATTGAAGAGGCGGACAAAAACTCATGTGTTTTAATGGTTGATCATACTTTTACCTACACGAGTGCTGTGAGAAAAATGAAGGAGTTGGGTAGCTCTTCAATTGGAGACTTACTTTACTACGACTCAATTCGTATCAACTTGGGAATTTTTCAAAGGGATATTAATGTGCTTTGGGATTTGGCGGTGCATGATCTTTCCATTCTTGATAATGTTTCAAGTTATACTCCTACTGCTGTGTCGGCAACTGGACATGCCCATGTGGAAGGATATCCTTACAATACCGCTTATCTTACCTTGTTTTATAATGAACCTTTTATTGCTCACATTCATTGCAGTTGGATGGCTCCTGTAAAAATCAGAAAAACTTTGCTTGGTGGAAGTAAAAAAATGATTGTCTATGACGATCTTGAACCTACTGAAAAAATCAAGGTTTACGATAAGGGAATTTCCATTAATCCCACTCCCGAAGAAAAGTTTTCTCTTCGTGTCGATTATCGATCTGCCGATGTATTTTCCCCTAAGTTGGATGCTAAAGAGGCTCTTTTTCTAATGCTTGAAGAGTTTTTCGATTCTATAACAACCGGTAGAAAGCCTATGACTGGTCCGCACTCAGGAATGCGTATTGTTTCAATACTTGAAGCTGCCGATATCTCACTTTCTAAAAAAGGAGCACCAGTAGAAATTTCTGTTACAAATGTCTAGCGAAATTCCATTTTTAGAACTTAAGGATTTACATGCTCCTATCATGGGTGAATTGGAAACTGCTTTTAAAAATGTAATGTCTGAATCTAGTTTTAGCTCCGGTCCACATGTTGAAGCCTTTGAGAGAGATTTTGCAGAGTTTGTTGGTGCCTCAGATGCAATAGGCGTTAACAGTGGCACTTCCGCATTGCATTTATCCATGCTCGCCTGTGGCATAGGAATTGGGGACGAAGTTATCGCTCCAGCAATGACTTTTATTGCCACTGTCTCAGCGATCAAATACACAGGAGCTAAGCCAGTTATTGTGGATATTGATCCTGACACCTACTGTATAAACCCCAAACAAATTGAAGCTGCAATTACTGAAAAAACAAAGGCTATTATTGTTGTACACCTATACGGACAAGCGGCAGACATGTATGCTATAAGGGCGATTGCAGATAGCCATAATTTGGTGATAATTGAGGACGCAGCTCAAGCACATGGTGCTTCGATTGGCAAAACTAATTGTGGTAACATGGGGGATTTAGCTGCTTTTAGTTTTTATCCAGGTAAAAATTTAGGGGCGTGTGGTGAAGCTGGAGCAATTGTTACAAATGACAGATCAAAAACCGAAAAGATTCGCTCAATGAGAGATTGGGGCCAATTAGGCAAAGGAAATCATTTTTATGAAGGATTCAATTACCGAATGGATGGATTACAAGGAGCATTCCTTGGAATAAAATTAAAATATTTAAAACAATGGAGTGAGTCTCGTATTAATGTCGCTAGTTTATACAAAAATCTTTTAAACAAATCAGATACAATTAAACTGCCTTATACTAGAGAAAATTCTGTACATGTTTTTCATATCTTTGCCGTTTTAGTCTCTAACAGAGATGAAATACTTAAAAAAATGAAAGCTAGAGGTATACATTGCGGAATACACTATCCTACGCCGATTCACTTACATAATAATATGGGAGATTTGAGCCACAAGGTTGGTGATTTCCCTGTTGCAGAAAAAGTTTCGAAGGAAGAAATTTCCCTTCCCATCCATCCCAGTCTATCTGAAAAGGATGTGAACTATATTTCAGAAAATTTAAAATACATATTGGATTCGAATTAAAAATGACTTTAGAAAAAAGGATTGTAGCTGCCACTCATGGGACCAAAAAAGTCATATTAGATTCACCATCCGAAACTGCTTTTGCTAATCATCTTAAAAGCTACCTAGCACCCGATGAAATCAAAATTCTTTACTCCCGCTATGCCAGCGGTTTCGATAAGTACGATTTCATGATGAGAAGAGTCATATGGAAGGCATTAGCAAAGAAAGTCGGAAACGGATTAAAAATTGGAATAGGGGTAAAGTTTGAGCACCTTGAAACCATCACTTTTGGCGATAACGTATTTGTGGGAGATTCATCTCACATACAAGGCAGGTATGATGGAGAGGCTTTTTTCGACAGCGGATGCTGGATTGGTCCACAATCTTTCATCGATGCTCGTTGTTTAAAAATCTCCTCTAAGGTCGGGCTTGGTCCAGGGATTAAAATTCTTGGTTCAGTTCATACTGGTTTTCCTATCGAAAAAGCTATTATTGAAACTGATCTTGAAGTTAATCCGATTACGATAGATGAAGACGCGGATATTGGAACTGGGGCTATTATTTTACCCGGCGTTACAATTGGGAAGGGCGCGATTGTGGGAGCAGGTGCAGTTGTCAACAAATGTGTTAAGGCTTATGAAGTTGTTGCAGGTGTACCTGCAAAACAGATTAGTACGAGAGACTCTTAAAGTAAATTTTCGGTATGCAGAAAAAATGTGAAGAAAGATTATAAAAGTTTAATCAAAACCAAAGAAAGCTCGGACTATGAGATTTGCAATAAATGTATTTGTGACACTTCCATACCTGGAATAAATTTTAATTCTTTTGGAACATGCAACTATTGCGAACTACAAAATAAAATGGAAAAGGATTTTCCAAACGATGAAAAGGGAAATGAAATTGTCCAAAAAATTGTCAGAAAAATTAAGAAAAATAATCTAGGTAGAGAATTTGATTGTGTTTGCGGTATAAGTGGTGGCAGGGACAGCATGTATACTTTATATTATCTTAAGAAAGTACTTAATTTAAAGCCGCTTGCTGTACACTTTAACGACGGCTTTGGTAATCCTGTCGCTGGAGAAAATATGCTCAAAGGTTGTGATATTCTGAATGTAAAGTTAATAACAATTACTTCAGACTGGAGAGAATCAAAAGACATCAGAACAGCGTTTTTAAAGGCAAGTACTCCAGATTTAGGCACAGCTACAGATATTGGCATTGCCTCAGCCCTGTATGGAGTTGCTACTAAAGAAAAAATTCAAAACATTTTTATCGGACAATCTTTTAGAACTGAGGGCATTGCACCTCTTTTATGGAATTATCTTGATGGAAAATATGTCAAAGATGTTATGGGGAAATTCGGTACCAAGGAATTAAGAAACTGGAAACCTCACGACCCAGGTTTCAATTTAGGAATAAAAGAAATTTTCTTTTACACAGTTGTAAAAAGAATAAAAACAATACCGATTTTGTATTATTTGAATTATCAAAGATGTGATATTGATATTCTTTTAAAAGAAAAAATGAATTGGGAGAATACCGGTGCTCATTATTTTGATGATCTTTATCAAAGTTTAATGACTCATGTTTTAAGGATAAAATTTAATATTGATAGGAGATTATTCAACTATTCTGCGCTTATAAGATCAAAGCAAATGGATAGAAATGACGCCTTAGAAAAAGTAAAGTCTAAATATAATATTGAAGATCCAGAGATAATTCGGTTATGTCTGAAGAGACTTGGTCTAAATGAAGAAGATTTTAAAACTATAATGAACCATGCTCCTTCAATATTTTTGGACTATAAAAATAATTATCAAATTATAAAGCTAGTCAGACCCATTATTTATGTACTTAGTAAATTAAATTTTTTACCCAGTTCAACATATATTAAATACTTTAAGTGTGGTATTTAAATGAATTTATCAATTATTATTCCTGCATTCAATGAGCAAAGCAATATTGAATATGTATTAAATGAATTGAATGATTTATTAAAGGACAAATCTATAGTTGATAATTACCAAATTATTGTTGTCGACGACCACTCTAGTGATGACACACTTAAAAAAGTTAAAAATCTTGAAAATTCTAAAATATCCGCGGTTAGACTAAGCAAGCAATCCGGAAGTCATAATGCTATCAGAGCTGGCTTATCCGTTTGTAAAGGAGATGCTGCATTTTGCTTATCTGCTGATGGACAAGACGATCCCCGAATAATCAGCGAAATGATATCACGCTTGAATGAAAATGTTCAAGTAGTATGGGCTCAAAGAGATAATTCAGATGAACCATTAGCCTCAAATCTCCTTAGGTTTTTTTTCTATCTCGCCCTGAAAATAACATCCACAAATTCAGAAATCGATCCGGCGAAGGCTGATTATTTTCTGATTGGAAGAAAGATGATTGACACTATAAATTCTTGTAAAGAAAGAAACACATCCCTTTGCGGATTGATTTCTTGGATTGGCTTCGATCAAGTGTGCATTAGTTATACAAGACGAAATAGAAGAACCGGAAAATCAAAATGGAATTTTAGAAGCCGGTTGAAATTAGCAAGCGATTGGATAATTTCATTTTCTGGAGTACCATTAAGATCAATAACATATCTTGGGTTTACAACTTCAATAATGGGTTTGATTTATGCTTTCTACATTATCGCATTAGGTGTAATGGAATTGACCACACCTGGTTGGGCCGAAACTGTTATCATCACCCTTGTACTCGGAGGGGTCCAAATGATTATGCTTGGAGTAACTGGAGAATATATATGGCGAACACTTGAAGAATCTAGAAAAAGGCCCGCTTTTATAATTGAGGAGAAAATCAATATATCTTAAAAATAATGCTTAAAACATTTCTTCCATGGTTTCTTATTTTTCTTGCAGCATTGTTTGATTCCTATGCCTCCTATGTTGTGAAATATAAGTTTAATGAAATGGGTGATATTAAGCTTAATTCATTGCACTCTATTATTTCTTATCTGCGACCATTATTATTATCACCTTTTTTTCTTTCTGGCGTTTTACTTTTTATGCTTGCTCCAGTTCTATGGTTTTTCGCTCTAAATAAAATTGATCTTTCCATTGGATATCCAGTTCTTCTCAGCTTTCATCTTATTTTCGTCTTTCTAATAAGCTTCGTATTGCTCAACGAAAATATTAATTTATACAAAATTTCAGGCGTCATTTTGCTTCTGTTTAGTATATTTTTATTCTACCGAGGTTCTTGACCGATCAATGAAAAGTTTAAGAATTGGAATGGCTCAAATTTTAGTTGAAGGTGGAGAACCTAACAGGAATTTGAATCGCGCTTCCCAAGCAATCATTGATTCTAAAGAACAAAATTGTGATTTGGTCGTTCTCCCGGAAACTCTAGATTTAGGTTGGACCCATCCTTCGGCACAAATCGAAGCGGAAACCATCCCTGGACCGAGAAGCGATTTCTTTTGCAAAGCAGCCCGCACCAACGATATTTGGGTCTGCGTTGGACTTACTGAATCAAAGAATGGAAATGTTTACAACACCGCTTTGCTTATCAATAGAATAGGCGAAATTGTACTTAAGTATCATAAAATTAATGTACTAGATATAGCATTGGATTATTATCAAATTGGTAATTCGCTAGCTACCATTGAAACTGAGTTTGGAACTATTGGTCTCAACATTTGCTCCGATAACTATCCAGACTCACTTAACCTTTCGCATAGTCTTTGTAGAATGGGTGCACAGTTAATTTTATCTCCATCATCATGGACTGTTGATTATTCTGTAAATGAGGATGTCAATCCATATGAAGATAAATGGATTAAACCGTACAAATTTATATCCAATTTATACGAAATTGCCATTGTTGGTGTAACTTCTGTCGGCTACATAGTTGGAGGTCCTTATGAGGGCAAAAAAAGCGTGGGTTGTTCCCTCGTTGCCCAGAATGGCAAATTGATAGGGACATCAAGATTCAATGAATTCTGCGGGGAACTTAATACAGTTAATTTAAAATTACCCGACAAAAAATATAAAGGTACCCAATTTGGTAAAATGCTTCTTTCTAAAAACTATCAATTTGAAGATTTTGATAGTGTACTAGACCGAACATAATTTAAATTAATGAAATTCAATAACCCATTAGTTACAGGTGGTTGCGGGTTTATAGGTTCTTCTTTGGTTCGCCAACTTTTACCCCTATCAAAATCGGTTACTGTAATTGATAATCTTTCAACTGGATGCCTAACCAACCTTTCCGATATTTCCAGTAGCAAACTAAATATTGTACAACAGGATATTCGAAATGAACCTGTAATGAGGAAATTGATTCGCAATTCTGATGTTGTTTTCAATCTGGCATGCCTTGGGGTAAGGCATAGCATTCACTCTCCAATTGAAAATAATGATGTTAATGCAAACGCAACTTTGCAGATATTAAAAATTTCGAAAGAGGAGAAAGTTCAAAGATTCGTTCAAGTTTCAACTAGTGAAGTTTACGGAACGGCATTGAAAGTTCCGATGAAGGAAAATGCACCTACGCTTCCCCATACCATTTATGGCTCATCGAAATTAGCCGCGGAATGTCACGCTCGATCTTTTTTCCGAACTTACGATTTCCCTGCCGTAGTAATTCGCCCTTTTAATAGTTATGGACCTCGTTGTCATCATGAAGGGGATTCTGGTGAAGTAATTCCAAAATTTATGCTCAGGATTCTCAATAAGCAACCCATGATTATATTTGGTAATGGGCAGCAAACTAGAGATTTCTCTTATGTTGATGATACAGCACGAGCGATTTTAAATGCTGGGTTCGTGCCAGGAATTATTGGTAAAACCATAAATGTAGGTGCTGGAAAAGAAGTAACAATTAATGAACTGGCGAAAATAATCGCTGATGTTGTTGGTTGTCCTAATGCATTAAGTGAGTACGCACAACCTCGGCCCGGCGATGTTCTTCGGTTATTTGCGGACTCTTCGCTAGCAAATGATCTATTAGATTTTAAACCAGAAACAGATCTTTTTGCAGGATTAAAAAAGCTTTTGGATTGGTACAAGGCAAAAAACTTTTCTCCTGGCGAATTATTGAAAGACGAAAAAATTCTTAACTGGATTACAAATTAAGGATTCAACTTCTATGATACCCCTCGCAAAACCTTACTTATCTGACCAAGAAATTACATCAGTTGCTTCAGTCATACGCTCAGGTTGGATTACGCAGGGTCCAAAAGTTGCAGAATTCGAGAAAGCATTCGCTCAGTACGTCGGTGCAAACCATGCTGTAGCTGTATCCAATTGCACATCTGGTTTACATTTAGCTCTCATGGCACTTGGAATTAAGGAAAATGATGAAGTAATCACTGTATCGCATTCCTACATCGCTACCGCTAACTCAATACGTCACTGCGGAGCTATTCCTCTTTTTGTTGATATTGAATCTGACACATTTAACATTAATCCACTAAAAGTCGAAGCATCGATCAGTGACAAAACCAAAGCAATTCTATGTGTTCATCAAATGGGAATGCCCTGCGATATTGGTACACTTCTCAAAATATCAGAAAAACATAACCTTCCTTTGATAGAAGATGCTGCTTGTGCAGTTGGGAGTCAGTACTACTTAAACGAGAAATGGGAGCAAATTGGTAAACCTCACGGCGATATCGCCGTGTTTTCCTTTCATCCAAGAAAGATCATTACCACTGGTGATGGTGGCATGATTACAACAAACTCGAAATCTTTGTTTGAGAAATTTCAACTCTTAAGACAACATTCAATGAGTATATCTGACCTTATTAGGCACAAAGAAAAGTCTGTAATTTTTGAAAGTTATAATGAACTTGGCTATAACTATCGTCTAACCGACATACAAGCTGCAATTGGCTTGGTTCAATTAGACCGTTTGGATGATATTGTTGAGAAAAGGCGAAAACTAGCAGACCTTTACAAAAAATTCCTCAATGGAGTAAAAGGAATCCAGTTACCAGAAGAAAGAACAAATACGAGGACAAACTGGCAAAGTTACTGTGTTCGATTTGACGACTCTCTTAGTGTTCACCAAATCATGCAGCAGCTACTTGAAGTCGGGATTTCATCTCGAAGGGGTATTCTCTGTGCACATTTGGAACCTGCGTATGAAGTCGAACCTTGGACTTGGTATGGAAAAGAGGAAGGAAAGCAAGTGGATTTGAAGGAGAGTGAAAATGCCCGTAATCATTGCATAATACTACCATTATTTCCTGAAATGAAAGTACAAGAAATAAAATTTGTTTGTGATTCTCTTATCAAAATATTGAGCAATAATTAAAATTTGGAATATGAATTTTAATAGAATTAAAAGCTTTAATATTATCTCTTGTTACCCTGTAGTTATTTTACTACTAGCGATTGGAATTAGTCTATTCGCATATGCTTTATACGGTTTGGGGATGCTATTGCATTTTGATGAATGGGTCGGTCGGGGTCTTTACCCTGGATTAGCTTTAGCTTATGGGGCAGACATTTATGAACCCTTCAATGGTCCTCACATAACCCTCTACGGTGCAGGAACTGCTTTGTTTTATGCTCCTGCTGCGATTGCTTCAACCCCCCAACTGGCCATATGGATTAGCTTTTTGCTTAATTTATTCGGTTTGATAATTCCTATCGGATATCTTTTTTCACGCATATTTTTTCACAATTTCTCTAAGTTCACCGAACTCACTATCTGTATCATTACATTGCTGATAATTTCAATTTCCATTCTAAGTATTGAACCGACTACGGAGGGTGTCCTCAGAACCCACGCTGATCTTCCAGCTTTTTGCTTTTTGCTTATAAGTCTATGTTTCTTCGAAGCATATATTAGAAATCAAACTAAAATTCAGATGATTTATGTTTGCTTTTTCTTAACCCTATCAGTGTGGGCCAAAGCACCAACATTACCTGCGGTGTTATTTCCAGTTATCTATTTCGTAAGTTGTAAAGAATATCGAAATATCTTGAAGTATATAACCTACCTTGTTTTCGTTTTTTTAATTACAAGTTCGGTTATTTTTTCTGTCTATGGATACGAAGACACCATTACGATTCTATACAAACACCTGAAAGCAAATTCATGGTCTGTTAGAAACAGCCTTTTTTATGGTAAAAGCACCCTTGTGCAAATGAGTTATTTTGATGCGATACCCCTTCTTTTTCGTTTTTCAGTCATGTATTTAGCCGAGTACTGGTATATACTAGTAACTATAAGTATTTGTACCTTTTGCACTTGGAATCAAGACTCGAAAGAACCTAAACACCTAATTATTAAGAATCTATGCATAATTTACTTCCTTACCCTACCCTCGTGCCTTGCTGCACTTGCTCACTACGGTTCGGTACATAATGCATTGTTATTTGCGAATGCAATTGGAATTTTGGGTTTAATATTCTCATTAGTTTCACTTGGAATTACGCATGTCCCAAAAAAGGAATTCCTTTTTATTGCCGTGGTTATTGCTCCAATTTGTACGCTCCCAATAGTTAGGATCTCAAAAAGTGCCCCCGACTCTACCTTGTTATCACCCCACCAACAAGCATTCGAATACTTGAAGTCTGGGAAAGATGACATCTATTTTGGCTGGTACCCCATTGCTCACCTATTACACTCCGGAAAAGCAGAAACCTCAATCGAGGTCCCTATGCACCTTTCCGAAAGCATGCCAGAAAATGTGGTTTTCTCTTCTAATCATTTTCCAAAAAATGCACGCATCTTGGCTACTAATCCGGGGGGATTCGGAAAGAATATGCTACAACCATACCTTGGCATTTTAGAAGAGGTTGACAGACCAGACGAACTTTCTGGATGGCGACTATTCGAACCTGTCAATGTGGATAAATAAACTCTCAAAATACTATGTACATAAACCTACTTGTTAATCGATGATCCCATCAGACTATTTTATTTTATTTTGAAAATTTTAATTACGGGTTGTTGCGGTTTCGTTGGTACTTCAATTTCTATTCAATTATTAAAACACTTACCCAATTTGTCTATCATTGGGTTGGACAATTTGTCCAGAAAAGGGTCGGAAAGAAATCAAGAATTATTATCGAATCTTGGTGTAACCCTATTACGTGGTGATGTCAGGATTAATTCAGATCTTAACATACTACCTAAAGTCGATTGGGTAATTGATTGTGCCGCTAATCCATCGGTACTAGCGGGATTAATTGGGCAAGTATCAAGCAGGCAAGTTATGGAACACAACCTATTGGGAACAATGAACTTGCTTGAATATTGTAAGAATCATGGAGCAGGATTTATCTTAATGAGCACTAGTAGAGTCTACTCTGCTGAGTCTTTAGCTCAACTACCGGTACAATCAAATGATGATTATTTCCTTCTTGAAAAAGATTATGTGAAAGATGGTATTTCATCTAAAGGGATATCAGAGAGTTTTCCTACAACTGCCCCTATCTCCCTTTATGGTGCCTCCAAGCTTGCCTCTGAGACCTTAATTCTTGAGTATGGGTTAGCATTTGGCTTCCCTACTTGGATCAATCGCTGCGGGGTTTTGGCTGGAGCAGGACAATTTGGCAAATCAGATCAAGGAATCTTTTCCTACTGGATTCATTCATTTCTCGAAAAAAGACCTCTGAAATATATTGGTTTTGGAGGAAGTGGACTTCAAGTACGTGACGCCCTTCACCCAAGAGATTTGGTACCTCTTCTCGTAAGGCAAGTGCAAGCAACTGATCATACTGACACAAGGCTCATTAACCTAGGTGGGGGAATAGAAAACTCCTTATCACTAAAGCTGTTAAGCAATTGGTGCGAAGATCGCTTTGGCCCGAACGAAATCATTCAGTCTCGAGAGGAACGCCTGTTGGATGCTCCTTGGATTGTCATGGATTACTCTACTGCTCAAAAAACATGGGATTGGTTTCCCGAAACCAGTATCCAACAAATCCTCGAAGAAATTGCTGAGCATGCAGAAGAAAACCCAAACTGGATAAGCCTTACAAATTGAATGGGTGATTTAGAAATATCATTTTGTGATCTTAGCATAACCACTGATTCGGAAGAGAAAGTCTGGGAAAAAGCAAAAGAATTAGTTTCTAGAAATGGTTTCATACTGGGAACTGAAGTAAAGGAATTTGAAGAAAATTTTGCATATTACTGCCAGACTGACCACTGCTTAGGAGTCGCTACTGGTTGCGATGCTCTTCTTTGGGCAATGGAAGGTCTAGGGATTGGTAAAGGTGATGAAGTGATCACAGTGGCAAACACTTTTATAGGAACGGTATTGCCTATTATTCGAGCAGGAGCGACTCCTGTGCTCGTTGATTGTGATCCTCAAACGCAACAAATCAATCCTTCCCAAGTAGCAGCAGCCATAACCCCGAGAACCGCTGCCATTTTGCCGGTCCACCTGTTTGGAAGACTTGCACCCATGGACGAATTGCTAGACTTGGCCGAAAAACATGGTTTGATTGTCTTAGAAGATGCAGCTCAAGCTCACGGTGCTAGTTACAAAGGCAAAAGAGCCGGTAGCATGGGAAAAGCTTCAGGCTTCAGTTTTTACCCTGCAAAAAACTTGGGTGGGTGGGGTGATGGAGGAGCCTTGACAACCTCAGACTCAATCTTGGCAAATAAAGTCGATAAAATAAGAAACTACGGACAATCCAAGAAATATTATCATGATTTTATGGGATGGAACAGTAGGCTAGATTCTTTACAAGCAATCGTTTTGAAAGAAAAATTACGATTTCTTGATCAATGGAACGAAAATCGACGCATGATTGCTTCTTGGTATTACGAAAGTCTTAAAGATTCAGATTTTACCCTCTATTATGAAAAAGATGGAAACGAACCCGTTCATCACCTTTTTGTTATCACCCACAAAGATCGTGATCTTATTCAGCAAAAACTTACTACCAAGGGAATACCCACGGGAATCCATTACCCAGTTCCTATTCACAAGCACGAATGCTTTGCTGATCAGGCTTTTACTAAAAATGTTTCATTGCCTCATTCTGAGAGACAAGCCAAAGAACTGCTCTCATTACCCATGCATCCGAATCTGACCAAATGTGAAGTCGACCAAGTTTCTAATTATCTTTTAGAACTTTAAATTTGCTCTCATGGTCAGAAAATTCATTAAATTGTAGGTAAAGAATGCCGATCAAAATTGTAAAATTCAATTTCAATGCAGCTAGCTTCATCGAAAAACCACTGAGTTTCTGCAGATCATAACAAAACTATTTCATTAATATCTGAACAGAAATTGCAAAGCTTGTTGACTCAATTCTATGCTTTAAAATTGTGAACTTACCCTTTTAACGACTCCTTTTTCGAACGAAAAGCCATCAGATTAAAAAAGTTTTGTGAAAAGCGTTTTCTTCATACCAATTTATAATCAAGTCAATGAACTTCCCGTGGTACTGAATGAACTTAAGGAGAGTGGGCCATGTTGCGATGAAATTTTACTGGTCAACAATGGCTCGAATGATGGTTCAGAAGATTTGGTTCGAAAAGCGGGATATCCATACCTAGATTTCCAAAAAAGTAATGGAGTCGGCTACGGATTCATCAAATCTATTGAATGGGCACTTGAGCGCGATTTTGATATTTTTGGTGGCCTCGCTGGTAATGCAAAAATGCTTCCTTCAGAAATGCCTCGACTTCTTGACCCAATCCTCAATGACCAAGCCGAATATGTAACTGGGAGCCGATTTCTAGATGGTGGAAGTTCCCCCAACCTCCCTAAGTTTCGTAAAAAATCAATTCCAATGATTAACAAATTGGTCAAGATTCTGTATGGAGTTGGAATCAGTGATGCTACTTGTGGTTACAGAGCCTATAAAATCGATATCATTCGACGGGCTAATTTTGATTGGACTGCTCCTTGGCTTTACTCGTACGGTTTCGAATACTATATTTATGCAAAAGTTCTGCTCGACAATTCAATTCGAATCAAAGAGGTGCCTGTGACGATGCGTTATCCCAAAAAAGGTTTACCTTATTCGAAGATTAAACCATTCAGCGGATGGTGGAAGCTGTTAAAGCCTTGGTTAATTGCAAGTTTTGATGGAAAGGGCTTTCATCCACTGGATAGGACTTAAGAGTTGAAAAATCAAATAGCAAAGACCGCTACTATTTCACCCCAAGCTCAAATTGGCAAAGGTGTGAAGATTGGTAATTTTACAATTGTTCACGACAACGCTATCGTCGCAGATGGAGTGACCATTGAGGATTATTGTACCATTGGCTATCCTGTTGATTTTGATTTACCGAATCGTAAACTCATGATTGGAAAGAACTCTCACATTCGAAGTCACTCCGTAATTTACGAAGGCTGTGATTTCTCAGGATGCATCCAAACCGGTCATCATGTCATGGTCAGAGAAAATACCATTGCAGGCAGACTATTTTCAGTTGGTTCTTATAACGACATCGAGGGCGATTGCACTTTTGGTGATTGTGTCCGTTTGCATGGCTATGTTCATGTAGGCAAGGGTTCGAAAATTGGTAGTTTTGTGTGGCTTTATTCATTGGTTACATTAACTAACGATCCACTTCCACCTCTTACTCTTGATGTTCCCGTAATACTTGAAGATGGAGTGGTTGTTTGTCTCGGTTCGACAGTAATGCCAGGGGCTGTTATGCGTAAAGGTTCATATGCTGCAGCGAATTGTCAAGTAAAGGGTGAGATAGAAATGGGTGCGGTAGTCAAAGGACCAGAAGCTGAGCAAGTCGGTCATGTTTCGACCTTAATCGACTTTAAATCCATGAAGTGCTTGCCGTGGATGAAGCATGCGTTGGAGAGATATCCTGAAGATGAGCATTCAAGATTGTTAAAGTTGTCTGATGAAATTACCGCTTCGAGAATAAATTTTTCCAAAGATAAAAAATTATAGTATGGCTAAAAACACAGAAAAAGTATTGGGATTAATCGAAGTGATCTTAGAGAGACAAGGTAAGTTCACGGATCAAGTTGAAATTCAAGCAAGCTTACAAAGCATTGGGTTTCGTAGCTTGGACTTCTCTGAATTGTGCATTCGCATGGAAGAAGATACAGGGCGAGAGCTCAATTTTGAAGCAGTGCAAATAAGAAAAATTGAAACTGTCTCTGATGTTTGCAAATTTATTGACCTTGCTCTTAAAGAATAACTGAGTCGAAAGCTTAAATGGAGCTCGCAACCGCAAATCAGTTTTTCATTGGTAGCAAAGGATATTCAATGAGTGCTAAGCAATCAGTTCTCAGCGAAATCCTGATAATTAATAACATTGAAAGAGGCTATAAATTGGCTGTTATCTCAGAATGTTCTAAAAACTTATTAGTTACTGTGCTTGAGTTTTATTGTAATCAGAGTGATGGTTTGGTCATTGACAAGGCTCGATTCGATAGTCCGATGCAGGACAAGCTTTCTAACTTAGGTTACTACATAATCGATCTAGATGAAAAAAAAGTTTCTATTCCAAGGGTACCGAGCAAAGCGACCCGAGATTCGATTGCTATTTTTACTTCCGGCACTACCGGCCAACCTAAATTAATCCAACATAGTTGGAAGACTTTGGTCACCTGCAAAAAACAAGTCTCTGGACAATCCTATTGCTGGTTGGTGACCTACACCGCAGGAACCTATGCTTGGTATCAAATGATAACCATGGCAATGTTTTGCCCTGGTCAAGGAATTGTGCTTAGCCATTCACAAAATCCTGAGGAGATTTGGTCAAGCGGGTTAAAAGCAGGAATGACTGCAGTGAGCTCGACTCCAACCTTTTGGCGCTATCTCTTTGTAAAGCTTGGCGATAATGAATTAATAAAAGCCAAGCTTAAGCAAATTACTCTAGGGGGAGAAACAGTTACTCAAAATATTCTCGATAAACTTGCAACTTTGTTTCCAAAGGCAAAGATCAGCCATATTTATGCATCGACGGAAGCTGGAGTTGGTATCGTCGTTCACGACAAACAAGAGGGTTTTCCATTGGAGTGGTTGGGCGATAATAAAAACAAGAAAAGATCACAGGTAAAAATTGAGGGACAGGTCTTGTGGATCAAGTCTCCCTACGCTTCAAAACAGTTCAATGGTTGGTACTGCACAGGGGATCGAGTTTCTCTTAGAAATTGCAGAGTAATAATAGATGGTCGCGATGCACTTGATTTAATAAATATTGGAGGCAATAAAGCATCGGCAAAGAAAATTCAGGATGTAATTGCAAGCCATAAGTCCGTTGCCTGGTGTAGAGTGACTGCAAAAAAGGCTCCGTTTGTGGGTCAAATCGTGAGTGCTGATCTAGTTCTGAATAGCGGAGTCGAGGAGAAGATTGTATGTAATTTTGAAAAGATAATAACGGAATACTGCAAAGATAATGAACTCGTAGAATGGATGATTCCACGTCTATGGAAATTTCTCGAACAAGTTCCGATTGATAATAATTTAAAAAGCGAGCTGTAGATGACCAAAGTAAGGAAAGAATTGTCTGTAATTATTTCAGGTGGGTCGCGCGGTCTAGGCTTGGAATTCGTGAAATTTTGCTTATCTGAAAATTGCAAGGTAGCTACATTCGCACGAAGTGAAACAAATGCAGTCAAAGAATTGACGATGGAAAACCCAGACCGTTTTATTTTCAAAGAACTTGATGTGACTGACATTAAACAGACCACAGCCTTTGTGGGACGAGTTGCAAAGAAATATGGCACCGTGGATGCCTTGATAAACAATGCAGCTATTGGTCAAGACCATCTTCTCTCTCACTTATCACCTGAGAAAGCCGAGCAAATTTTGCAGATCAATTTGCTAGCACCAATTCTTCTAACCCGTGCCGTGATTAAGAAAATGATTCTTGCCGGAGGAGGACAAGTTATAAACATATCTTCAATCTGTAGTACTCGTGGCTTCCCGGGTTTATCTGCCTACTCTGCAACGAAGGGCGGGATTGAATCCTTCACAAGGTCTCTCTCTAGGGAACTCGGCGAGCGGAAAATTTTAATTAACTCGATAGCTCCCGGATTTTTTTCATCTGAAATGTCAGAAGTTCTTACTGATGATCAAATGAAATCAATTGTCAGAAGGACTCCAACCGGGCAATTATGCGTGGCTGAAGACATCATTCCTGTTCTAAGTTTTCTTCTGTTTGAAAATACCAATTGTACTGGGCAAATTTACCAAATCGATGGGGGTGCGAGTGTGTAAAACATCATGGCTTTTACCTTTGCCAAACAGATTGGGCGAGGCACAAATTTCTCCGCATCGACCCTCTAAAGATCCAGGGTATCACTCATACAGTCACTGCGGACATTCTCTTTCATGGTTTCCGCAAATTTCTAGAGGTATTAACTTTGCATGTGATCTCGAACATCGCAGTGCTTCGAATACTTGGATGGCGAAACACTACGGATTGACCATGCAAGAGTTCTTGGCTCGCTGGGTTTGCACCGAAGTTGCCGCTAAGCTCTGCAATATACCAATTTTGCAATGGCTCAAAAGAACCGGACTTGTTAGGTCACTTAGCGAAGTGGAAGACTCGGAGGACTGCTTTCAGTTTGTGAAATCAATACCGAGACTGGAAATATGCTATTTTTACTCGCAGAACACAGGTTTTCACACGGCATTTGGAGTTAAAGAGAGCAAATGATTGATCTTCATCAATCTACTTAAAGTATAGACATTTATTCAATCGATCATGAATATAATATCGATCTGGATATCATCGCACATTTTAACCTTCTCAAAAGAATAAAGGGTTATTGAATACTGGTCACTACTCATTAAAATATCTTTAGTACTGCTAATAGTATGTAGATAACATAAAAGACTTTTTAATATTATGATTGTAAATTCAATAAAACTGGTAAGTTTAATGGTTATTTTTAGGATAATTTTATTGTTTTTATCATTCAATTCATGAGTGCAATTCTCAAAGGTTCACCTTTAAGAGTCGCTATCATTGGAGTGGGTCGGTGGGGTCCGAATGTTTTGGGTGCACTTCATAGAATCGATGGCGTTAGCGTAGAATTTGTTGCTGATTTAAACACTGAATGCCTTGACATTCTGAAAAGTAAATTTCCTAGCATTCTAACCTCCACCGACCCGGAGGAGGTCATAAGAAATCCAGCTATCGACGCTGTTGCCATTTGTACTCCAGTTAAATCTCATTTGGATCTAGTGGAAATGGCCCTCACTAATAACAAGCATGTTTTTGTTGAAAAACCTTTTGGCGATGACCCGCAAAGGTGTGATTCGCTCTGCAAGTTAGCAAATGATAAAAACATTCATATCATGGTCGGACATGTATTTTTATTTAATGCAAGTATTCTAGCACTTAAGCAAATTATCGACTCTGGAAAAGTTGGTGAGATTCTTCATATTGAAGCGCACCGAACTAATTTGGGACCCGTTCGGGAAGACATTAACGCAATGTGGGATTTGACATCTCATGACCTTTCAATCTTCGACTTCTTACTCGACTCCAATCCGGAAGAAGTTAGTTGTATAGGATCGTGCAAGCTTGACTCTAATATTGAAGATACAACCTATACATCTTTTAAATATTCCGGTGATGTCATTTGTCACGCCCACGCTAGCTGGTTCAACCCAAGAAAAGTTCGGCAAATAACGGTCATCGGATCAAATAAAATGATTATTTGGGATGATTTAAATTTAGAAAATCCAATAACAATTTTTGATTCATCCATTGGCATTGATCAGAACCACTACTCGGATTCTTTTGCAACCCATCTTCTTTCCTATAATCGTGGTGATATAACTCTCCCGGCAACTATTCTGAATGAGCCATTACTTGAAGAATTGAAACATTTTCATGGCGTCATTACAAAAAACAAAAAAAATCGGTCTTCGGGAGTTTTTGGTGCTAAACAAGTTAGAGCACTTAAAGCTGCTCAGGAATCTATTCATGCCAAGGGCAAAACAATACGAATTTGTTAAAATTTAAAAAATTAAGTGTAATTATTCCTGCTTTCAACGAGGAGTCTACGATTGAGCAAGTAATTAATAAGGTCTTAAACGCGAACAGTTTAGACCTCAAAATTGAGGTCATTGTAATTGATGACTGCTCGACGGATGGGACTTGGGAATCACTTCTTAAAATATCGGATCAAAATTCTTCAATCTACCCGAAAAAGCATTCGAAAAATCTGGGTAAAGGAGCAGCATTACATACTGGGTTCAGTATGGCTAACGGAGAAATAGTTATAATTCAAGATGCTGACCTTGAATACGATCCGTCAGATTACCCCAAGTTGTTAAAGCCTATTTTAGATGGAAAAGCTGATGTCGTATATGGTTCACGTTTTCGGTCTCACAATCCTACTAGAGTATTATATTTTTGGCATAGAATTGCCAATGGAATGCTCACTCTGTGCTCAAATATGTTTACTAATTTAAATCTTACGGATATGGAAACTGGATTTAAAGTTTTTCGAAAAGATAAGCTTGAACAGATTAAGCTTTGTGAGACCAGATTTGGTATAGAACCAGAAATTACTGCAAAAATAGCACGTATTCCACAGATTAGAATCTATGAAGTTGGGATTTCTTACGCTGGTAGAACCTATGAAGAAGGAAAGAAAATCGGGTTAAAGGATGCCTTTCGAGCAATTTATGTTATTTTTAAATATGGAATTTTCTTTCGGTAAACTTTCTCGTGAAAAAATATCTTTGCGGACCTATTAAAAAGAAAATTCTTGTCAAATTTTATTGCACCTTACCTTGTTGGTGGCTCTGCCTTTATGGTATCCAAAATGGCTTGCTTAGAAGTAAGGATCCTCAATGGCTTGAGCTCTATTCGTCCAAGAAACTTATATTTCTAATTTGCACGGCTCTAGTATGCTTATTCTGGATCAAAATTGTAATCCCCCACTTGTGTAATTTTATTTTGAGAAAATTTGAGCACTTGAGAATGCCTAATCCATTTCTTCTTTTTCTTATTTTAGCAATCACAACATCACTAATTCGGCTAGAAACTGGTGTTATTGTTGGTGAAGATGTTACCGGCCAAGTATTGTCTTCACTTCAGTATTTCCAAGGAAAATCATCATTTGCCAATTATTGTTCTTTCCCGAACCAGCTTGATCTAAGTCAAGATCTCTCAAGTTGGAGTCCGCGTCCTCCCGGCGCAAGTTGGATTGCATTACCAGGATTAATAATAGGTCTATCAATTGGAGATTCTTTAAAACTATCTCTATTCCTTTTATTTACTGCAGGAGGTTTCGGTTGGTTAAGATTGTCGAGAAGATTTGGCCTTTGTGATAATTCTCTTCATTTGCTTGCATTGCTTCTTGGATTGGGTGTTGGTTCCTCAATTGCCTTTTTTAGCACAATGAACTGTGCTCTTTATTGCCTAGTACCTTGGATGATTATTTGGGGAATGAATATCAGTTGTGAAATCAATAAAAGAGATCCTCCTCTCATATTACTGATTTTTAATCTGCTTGGTTTCTCAGTTTGTTTGGGTTGTTTTTGTGTAGCCAAGTTATCCGGTATGATAGCAGCTCTAACTATATTTTTTATCCCTTTATTTTTTTTATTTTATTCAATGAAGAAAAATTCCAATTTTTTTCTTAAACTATTTTTATGTCTTACTTTTTTTCTGATTGTTTTGACTCCTTACAAGGTTCTTGAAGACCTCAACGAAAGACTCCGAGGTCAATCAGCAGATAAGATGTACAGAAAAATAGATTACAATAAACAGTCTTCACTTTGGGGAGATTATTTTGTTGAGAGCACCAAGGGCTTTATGCTTGGTTGGAGTACATTGGGAGCACCTGGTTACGCACTACCAAGTAATATACTTGCTCATGGGGTTAGGGATCTTAGCAACCAATTTTTTTTTATCCAGAAATGGATGAAGGAAAAGAAAGTAAATCCACATGCATTAATTTGTGGAACAGTAGGAATGTTTTTTACCTTTTTGCTTTCTTTTAATTTATGGAGATTAAAAAATGAAATGACCCATGAATTTAAATTAGTTTCATGTATGTTTCTAACAATTCCATTTCTCGGTCTATCCGCTGTTTCTTATCTGCATGGATTCAATTATTCACTCTACAGTTCCCATACCCTTGAATACGCTCTTTTATTAACTCTTCCAGTAGGCTTTGCTATGTTTCAAAGTCGAAATACTAAGAACTTGACTGTCATATTATTATCCGGAATTTGCTTTGCTCTTCCAATTTCTTTGCAAGCAGAAAGAATATTGCGTTTACCATTCGAAGAAAATAAATTTCGTGCCTCATCAACAGAAAAGGATAGAGGATTTGCTGCCAGAGATTTTTCAAATGCAATTCAAATTATTGAAAAAGATTCAAGAAATGAATCTGATGTCCTGCTTTTTTTGCCATCTGGCGATCTTGGTGATCTGTACTTGAGGACTCGACTAAGAACGCTGGGTTTGCATTTCTCAGGAGACAATCTGAAAAAAACAAAAGCATTCAGAACATCCCAACCATTAATTGTTTACTGTGCATATTCTGCTTCACTTAATCTTAATCCTGAATTTAGAACTGCGTTAAAAGAAAACTTTCCTCAGACTTTATCATCTTCAGAAATTTCTGCAAAGAATGAAGCAAACGTTATTGTTTTAAAGATTTTCCTTGATCCAGATTCCCCAAAAAATGGATAAACTTTCTATTATAATTCCAGCTAGAGATGAAGCCGAAAATCTTTTTGAATGCGTAAAAGAANTAGACAAAGAATTAAATCTTCATAATTTGAACTATGAAATTTTAATCATCGATGACGGTAGTGTAGATGAATCTCCAAGCATCATTGAGAAAATCATAAAACAGTTTCCATTTGTATGTGGAATTCGTAATTCTGGTCCAAACGGTTTTGGGCGTGCAGTCCGATTGGGCTTAAAAGAATTTTCGGGTGACGCCGTTGCCATCATGATGGCAGACCAGTCTGATTCGCCTAAAGATCTCATCAAATATTGGGAAAGCTTAAAAGATGGAAGCGAATGCGTTTTTGGAAGCCGATTTATAAATGGCAGTAAGATATCGGATTATCCCAAAATAAAGCTAATTATGAACCGAATTGTAAACACCTTGATCAGATATGCTTTCCAAATAAATTGTAATGATGTTACGAATGCCTTTAAAATGTATCGGAAAGAAGTGATTGAAGGTTGCAAACCATTCATTTCACCTCACTTCAATCTGACCGTAGAAATCCCCCTCAAGGCGATTATCAGGGGATATTCCTGGAAAGTCATACCCATTTCTTGGAAAAACCGATCAAGGGGAGTGGCAAAACTAAAATTAAAAGAAATGGGCTCGCGCTATTTTTTTATTATTGCGTACCTATGGTTAGAAAAGTTTTTCAGTCGAGGCGATTATCAAAGAAGTAAATAATCATAATTTTTTATCAGTAAGGTTGTTTTGAAATTTTTAAAACTGTTCTGACTTATTTAATACAGGGATGAAGTAAATTTAGTTTAATCTTAAGTCGGAATTTTCAGTTAATCTTAAATTTAAGCAGTTCATCGTATTTAATTTTGGTAAAATTTTGTGTTAAGTAATTCTTTTTTTCTAACCGTCGACTTTGAAAAAAATACTCTATCTAATATTTCCATTAATATTAATCATATTTAGGAAAATAGATTTACTAATTAAACCAAGGATGTGGGCTGAGGAAGCAACTATACATCTAAAATCTTCTTTTAATTGCAGCAAATTAGAGATGTTGTTTTTTATTCCAACCCATGAAGGTTATTTTTGTTTAAATAGGAATTTGGTCATTATTTTTGCAAATTTATTTCCATTGAAGTTGACCGCACTTATAACAACGGTGGCAGCTTTGTGTATTCAAGTGACTCCTCATGTCATAATACTATGTAGTAAAAATAATCAATGGGGATCATTGGGGCAAAGATTTCTACTTTCCAGTGCAATCATCTTAATACCAATTGGAACCGGTGAAATATGGTTAAATTCTACATGCTCACATTATCATTTTGGTGTACTTGCATTCATTATATGTATCGATCTTTTAGATTCCATTACCAAGTTTAAAATTTGGGCTTATACAATTTTACTATGTATTGGTGCCTTGAGTAGTCCGATAAGTTGCTTTCTTTACCCATTTTTATTGTACACGAAGCTGAAATTTAAGTTTAAGATCCCAAATTCTGTCCTTTTTACCTTTGGAATTTGTTGTTTATTACAATTTTTTATTTCTATTATTTTCATGACCCGTGAAGAAGGACTTGGAAAAACTAGATTTGAAAGTTACAATATCCATGAATTTCCAAGTATCTTAATTAATGATGTCATTATTAAAACATTTTTTGGAGATAATGGATTAAACTTTTCGTTATTGATTGTCCGAGGAATCTCTAAGATATCGAGTTTAGAATTAACTTCTGTTTATTGGCTTTTACTTTTTTGTATACTTTTTATTGTATGGTTAATATTTCGATTCAAAAAACATTCGGACCCGATAATCCAATCATCGATATTTTGTTTTTTTGTAACTTTTGCTTTTCTCTATCTTTCAGTCGGTTCGCCAAATAACCTAATACCTAGAAATGCCTTTTTACCAGGTGTAATTCTTATATTCATTGCATTCCTCAGCCTCAAAAATTCTAAAAGCAAATTATTCCAGTTTCTTATTTTAATCTTTTTTTGCATTAGTACATTCGAATATTTTAAATACGATTCAACTTATTACTCCAGAGATTGGCCGGACTGGTCTAGTGAAATTGAAAAATGGGAGGTGGATAATGATTATCAGGTCAAAGTTTGGCCAAGAAAAAATTCTTTTTGGTTTTATCTGGATGATGATGCATGGACCATGAGCATTCCGCCTAAGTAATACTAAAAAATGAAAGGACTAAAATTTTAGCCAAAACTACTCCAGATAGATACTGGATGCACCTGCTCTTTTTTTTCACTGCAATGGTTACATCTGCAGTATTTACAAAATACTACTTTCTCTTTACACATGAATACTATCCGCCTGCTCAGTCTGATAAAATAGCAGACTTCTCTGCCGCAAAAGTTTTTCAGAAAAGGTTTCTAATACCTGTTACAGCCAACTCAATGGCAAAACTTACCGGTTTTTCTTTCGATCATTCCTTAAAAACACTTACTTTTTTTTCCTCCCTAGCTTTAATATTTGGATTTCTTCAATTGTTGAAAACTACTTGGAAATCGAATGTCTCAAACTTCGTTTCTCTATTTATCTTTGTTCCAGTAGTGTGGAATTATATAGCATTAAACTCAATCTATCATGCTTATGACATCCCAACATTAAGTTTTTATTGTTGGGGATGCGTATTTTTTCTTAAACAAAAATATTTTTTATTTTACCTGATTTTTATCGTAGGCACATTAAATAGAGAATCAACCTGTTTCATAACGATCTCTTCAATGCTAGTTTTGTGGAAAAAACCCGAATCTGCTAGATTCGACTCCATCTTTTTAAATCTCTCCCATAACCAAGTTCTGTTAAAACATTTAACTTTTCAATTGATTCTTTGGTTATCTATAACCCAAGTGATCCAGCTATTGTTCCAGTCAAATGAAGGATCATTTTATGAAAAGACTTTTTCGATGTTGGATTTTATAAAGGATGCATGGTCTGGTCTGGTTTCTTGGCCTTTTCTGGACACCAGTAAATTTTTTTCAAATCCACGAAGTTTTTTTTCCCTTTTCCTTGGAATATGGATCTGTATTCCATTTTTTTGGCGATTTATTCCATCATCACACAAAAAGCTCCTTATTCTGGTCCCTATTTATTTATTACCTTGTTCATTATATGCCAACTTGATGGAGGCAAGAGTTTATCATGAACTCAATGTTGTCATCGCTGTAGCATGCATCTCTGGGTTCGATAGTTACAGAGCACACCGTCGAGACATTTGCAATCTGAGATACAAAAAAATTGTATGACTACCATAATCTTAAAAAAAGAATATGGGCAACTCGGCAACCGTTTGCATACTCACGCAAATATCCTAGCCTGGTGCATCGAAAAAAACATTAACCTTATCAACTTAAGTTTCAGCCCCTACGCAAATTACTTCAAGGGAACGAGCAATAATCCCTCCGATCGTTATCTAGAAAATTCTCTTTTACTGAAATTTCTTCTTAGGATACCAGCTATCCATAAATTTCTTAACAGGCTTGCCCTAAGTGATCGTTATATTCAAAAATTAAATTCTTTTATTATTCTAATTCATAAAAAAGAACAGGAATGCCTAACCGAATTAGAACTTGAGAATTCGTTAAATAATAATTTTTTTTGTACTATTGTTATTCGAGCTTGGGATATTCAATGCCCATCCTTATTGGAAAAGCACAAAAACAAAGTTTTCAATTTACTAGAGCCGAATCTTTCCATTATCGAAGGGGTAGACAAATTAAAAGAATCTTTCCCCAATCATGATTTCCTTGTTGGTGTCCATGCTCGTCGTGGAGACTATGCTTCTTGGTTGGGTGGAGAACACTTCCATTCTTGGTCAAAATATATCGAATGGATTTTGCAAACGCAGATTCTGTTAGAAGAAATGGGCAAAAAACCAGCCTTTTTGCTTTGTTCTGATGAAACTCCTCCTAAAAAGCTGTTTTCGGAACTACCCATTTTCATTCATATTGGTTCAAGATCCCTTGCGTTCGATCTTCACGCCCTGTCCACTTGTGACCTCATCCTCGGGCCGCCGAGTTCTTTTTCCTCATGGGCCGCATTCTACGGTAACTCGCCTAAAATCAATCTCAATTCAGGCGAAAATATTCAGTCATTGCCAATCAGACAAACATCATAGACAGGCAGTCCAAACTTACTTACAGACCAGAAATTGACGGGCTTCGAGCCTTTGCGGTCTTGGCTGTCATATTTTTTCACTTTTCTCCCGAATCTCTTCCTGGCGGTTTTGTTGGAGTCGATGTTTTTTTTGTTATCTCTGGCTTTCTTATTACTTCAATAATACTAAAAGAACATAAATTGGGTAAATTTAGCTTGAGGAATTTTTGGCTTAGACGAATAAGAAGAATATTACCCGCACTCATTGTCATGGTTGGAACTTCATTGTTTGTAGCCTACCATATGTTTTTCAGGAACGAATTGGATCTGATGGGAAAACAGGCTATTTCATCGCTACTCTCATTTGCCAACATTCATTTCTGGATCCTAACTAGGGATTATTGGGGTGCTCAACCAGAAGATTCTTGGTTTTTACATACTTGGTCTCTCTCACTTGAAGAACAATTTTATTTTTTCTTCCCTTTAATTTCGCTCTTATTCCTAAATAAAGCCCCACGCTTTTTCGGCATTTTTTGCGTCTCTACCACTTTATTGGGATATATATTATTTTGTTTGTTCGCTCCGATGAAGCCTCAAGCATGCTTCTATCTTCTTCCAGCAAGGTTTTGGGAACTTTCAATTGGATGTACCATTGCAATTTACGGTAATTATTTCAAAGATACAGTTAAGGTGGGGCCCAGACTCGGATTTGCTGGTGAGTGGATGGGTTTTCTACTTATCATATCCTCTCTCTTTTTTTTAGATGGTAGAGAGGGAATTGGCTCAAGCATGATGTTACCGACACTTGGTTCGGCTCTCTATATTGTATTTGCTCAAAATAAAAAGTTGGGACCAGCTAAGATTTTATCAAATGGTATGTGTACCTTTGTAGGTAAAATTTCTTACTCTCTGTATTTATGGCATTGGCCGGTTCTTTTTTATTCTGATATGTTCAAGGGTAAATGGTCAAATTGGTGGTTTCTAGTTTTGATATTTATTTCCTTGATTTCCTATCATTTTATTGAAAAGCCGGGTAGAAAAAACCCAAAGGCATTAAGTTACATTCTAGTCGGGTTTATATTATGCTTAACCGGATCCGTTTATCTCAAATTCAATAGAGGGTTTTATGACATCTCCTCCTTTTCAACCACTACTTGGAACGGTCCACTTTACGATGTTACTCCAACCGATCATGAAATTAAATGGGGAGCAGAATTGAAACGTAAAATGTATGGAATCGAAGTCCTACACAAGTCGGGAAAAAACGATTTAAGTCTAGAGAATGGCGGAGTGAGAAATGTGAATTCTCCAGAAAAACCAAAAGTTCTAGTAATGGGGAATTCACATGCTCTTATGTGGTCGTCCGTCATTGATGAAGTAACAAAAGAACTTAATTTGGTTACCGCATTTTACGGCATGGACAGCCGTTTCCCATTCATTAAGGATTTTTCAATTGAAAAAGCGGACGACTCAATTGACTATCTTTATGACAAATTTCGGGTACAAGCTATCATAGAAAACAAAACACTTGTGGTTTTGGCCGCAAATTGGTCCTACTACCATTACAGAATTAATGATATCCGTAAAACGATTCAATTTATTGAAAAAAATGGAGGTAGTACCTTGTTGATTGAACAGCCCCCAATATTGTTTTTTGGAGATCGAAATGCTCCCCAGTACTTAAGCTATTTAGGGCATCACCCCACTCAATCAGAAAACGTATATATATCCATGGGGGAATCTGAAAATTGGCAAAAAGGAAACCAAATAATTGAAGAATTAAGCAAAGAATTTGAATCTTGCTCTGTTTTAAAGACTTCTGAGCTTTTCTTAAATGAAGATAATAAAGTGCTAGTAATTCAAGATAATGAAGTGCTCTATATTGACGACGACCACCTCAGTTTTAGAGGAGCAAATATGTTATACGGCGATCTCAAAAAAGAATTCCAAGAAAACTTTCGTTTCAAATCTTTCTGAGCGTACAAATTATTATAAAATAGAGTTTAATTGAAATTTACATCCATCATCTTAAAAGCTGAGTTTTTGCTTATCTTCACGCTGGTAATATCCATTCTTTTGAGGTTTTGGCTTTGCCTAAAGGGAGGGCAATATTTTTTTGTTGATGAAGCTCGTTTTGTGAATGGTCATTATTTATTGGCTCATTTTTCCGACGGGGATTGGCATTCCATACTAAAGAGAATTTCAACTAGTTTTGCTCACACTTTATTTATATTCTTGGCTGCTTTTGCAGAAGGAATTCGTTACCTTTATGTTCTTTGTTTTGTTAATTCTAATGCTTCCGCTCATTTGCTCACGCAAACAAGTGTAGCTATAGAATCTGCAGCTTTTATTCTTTCCTTTGCCTCTACAGCAAATATTTTATTACTTTATCTAATTACGCGACAGTTGGGCGGATCAAAGCTTCAAGCACTAACAGCGTCTATCTTGCTTTTTATAAGTACTACGAACTTTTATTTCTCTCGTCACCTGCTTCCCTATGATAGCTCAATATCACTGGCTTTGATAGGTATGTATTTTGGATCTAGGGGAAACCTATCCTTAGTGAACAATATGATCTGTGGTTTTTTTGGGGGATTAGCAACTTTAACATACAACGGATACTGGATTCTTTCAGCGTTAATCTGGACTATTTTAATTCTCCGAACTCCAAATGATTGGAAGAAACGAGCCAATGTTGCTATTAGTTGTGCCCTTGCTGGAATTTCCCCACTCCTTTTATTACATGCGGCTTCAGCATTCTGTGGTGAAAATTTTTTAAGTGGAATGCTCGAATGGTTAGATGGAACCATGGACAATCAAAACGGAGACTTCGGCATAGGTTGGAAAGTATTTTTCTCCTATCTTTGGAGCACTGAAAGATTAATCTTTTGGTTGTATCTAGGAGGATCGATCATCGCCTTTAAGCATCTTAGGGGTATACCTCATGTTCCCTTGAATCAGGCTTCTACTGGGCCCTATTGCGTAATTTTCATAATGGGATTATTTTTCTTATTTTCGGATCTTGTGCAAAGCTCAGTTCTCTATGGAAGAACAATCAAACAAATTGTTCCTTTTCTTTGCCTAGCTTGTTCATATCCCTTGTCACGAATTCTTTCTCAAACGAAATCAAATCGTAATTTATTCATCGCGTTAGTTCCTTGTTCAGTAATTTTAATTTGTCAGTTCTTTTATAATTACAAGCAATGCTTCGATTTAGTTTTCCCATCTCAATTCAAGAATGAGGCCTTTTCTAATTTTGGCACTGCATCTGAGCTGAGTTCTTTAGTTGGTCCAAACATCAAAAAACTAGAATCGAATTATTCAGATGTGAATTATACATTAATAAATTGCCAAGTGCTAGTACCTCCAATTGAGGGATATAAACCCACGCCAGAGGGAAAAGTCCTAATGAGTGCCAAGCATCCATACACATTTGAGCCATATCAATATGTACACTATAATTTATCAAATCGTACCTTATTAAAAAAAGAAGTTTTGACTATGAAATTGGTCCGTAAGCTGAAGTAGAAAATGCTCAAAAAAATAAAGTATTTAAAATACTATTTTGGAGTTTTACTAAGGAACTGGCTAAGGAAAAAAGAAACTTATTCACAACATGGTGAAGACAAATTAGTTGAAAGCATTATCGGTTCAAAGCGGATTCTCTCTTATATTGACATCGGTGCTAATGATGGAGTTCTGTTCTCAAACACGTATAAATTCGCAAGGCGAGGAGCAAGAGGCATTTGCCTAGAACCTTCTCGATCTTGTTATTTAAAACTCAAGTTGAATCATCTTTTCAATTTCCAAACGAAATGTATCCAGATAGCAATTTCCAATGATGAAAGTATTATGTTTTTAAAAGAAGATGGATACGAAAATGTTTTATCTATGGTTTCTCCAAATAAAACAAGCAATAGCTACGCAGTTAAGTCAACATCGCTTGTTGATTTACTTAAGCGTTTTCCTAAATTCGGTTCACCAGAACTCGTTTCAATCGATGTAGAAGGTTTTGAAGAGAAAGTAATTCAAGGTGCAGGAGATTCTCTATTGAAAAGCAAAATAATCATTCTGGAAGTTGATAAAAGCAGCCTAAAAAAAATACTTTGCTTGCCTGCATTACGAGATCATTATCCTGCGTATTCGAATGGGATAAACTTATTCTTACTTAACAGGAAGTGCCGATATGAAAGACCGAAAAGATTACCCGAAGGATTTTATCAATGTTGAAATATATTAGAGTTTTTCTTACCAAAGTATTTTCTTTTTTTAACTACGAATTACGTTCGAAAAACCAATATAAATTATCCGATGATCCCGTCTTTGTGCTTTCTAAGATTTTGGAGCCTGAAAATGTAAATTTAATAATCGATGGTGGTGCATCCATTGGCGATACGAGTCAGAAGTTATCAAAATTATTTCCGTATGCTAAGGTACATGCTTTCGAGCCTTTTCCTAAATTTCTAAATGTTCTTTATGAGAAAGCTAATCAAAATCCTAGAATCATTGTTCATCCACTTGCTTTAGGTAAAGAGAACTGTAAAAAAAGGTTCAATATAAATTTATCAGAGGGAACCAATTCTTTGCTACAACCAAGCCAAAAATCAAAAGAAATTTATGGTGCTCTCATGGAACCTGAAGCTACAATAGAAGTCTCACAAAAGAAATTGGATGACTGTATCAAATCAACAATAAATCAAAATATTGACATTCTTAAATTGGATCTTCAAGGAGGAGAATTAGACGCTCTTAAAGGTGCTGAGAAACTATTTAAAGCTGGCAGAGTTAAAGCGATTCTTTGCGAGTTAATGTTTGAAAAGGCTTATCAGGGGCAAGCCAGTTGGATAGAATTGGCTTCTTTGATCGAAGATTATGGGCTTCGTCTTTTTAACATATATCAAAAACACCATTATAATGGACAGATCATACAGGCAGATTTACTTTTTATTCACTCATCGGTTTTAGAAATGAGTAAAGAAAAAAGAACGATTTCCTTTCACAAGTTTAGCGATATTTTAAACTCCCAAAGCATCCAAGAATGATCAAAAAGATTATCAAGAAATTCCCTGGTGCTACTTGGCTGAACGATTTCTTGCTCGAGAGAAAAATAATGCGAAACTTTTTGGTTTGTTCATCTTTAGAGTTTGAACAAGTCAATTTCTACAAACAGTTCATAAAAAGAAACGATCTTGTATTTGATGTTGGTTGTAATGTCGGTTGCCGGACAAAACTATTTCTTAACTTAGGGGCGAAAGTTGTCGGGTTTGAGCCTCAAGAGAATCTATGTAATCACTTGGAAGGACACTTAAAAAGAAATAAAAGATTCACCCTCGAAAGGACTGCCCTCGGGTCTAAAGTAGGGGTTTCGAAAATAAAAATAAGCGATGCCCATGTCCTTTCTTCAATGAGTGATAGGTGGATTGAAGCAACCAAGAAGAGCGGTCGATTCGAGCAATACAATTGGAATCAATCACAAGAGGTTCCAGTGACAACTTTGGATGAACATATCAAAAAACATGGCATCCCAAAATTTCTAAAAATCGATGTGGAAGGATATGAGTTTGATGTTCTCCAAGGATTAACTTGTCCCGTGAACTTCGTTTCTATCGAATTCACTGCGGAGGATATTGAAAACACAATAAAGTGCTTAGATTATCTTACAAGCCTAGGAAAATGCTCATACAGATATGCATTAGGCGAAAGTCTATCTTTTTCCGACTGTAAATGGACCGATGGAAATGAATTCATAGTCCATTTGAAAAAACTTTGCTTAAACAACCCGAGATACTGGGGAGATGTTTATGTTAAAATGAAAAGCTTCTGATATCGAAGTTTTTTCACAAAATGGTTCGGAACAGATCTGAAAGTCTACCTCTATAGATTTTTATAATTTCAAATCTCTGCAATATCTCAAACCAGTCGTTCATTAATAGAATACAAATCTAAGACTTCAAACAATTGAAAAGAAAATTATTTAACCTTCTTTTAAATTCACTCAGTTCAAGAATAAAAACCCAATTTTTTAATCGTCTCGAAAATTGGTCTTGAATACTTGCCGAATCAACTTTCTGCAGTCCTGAAGAGTTTGAACTAAATGGGGAAAAGAAATTCATCATGGAAACAAAAATTTCGCTTGAAAGAGTCATTGATGGAGGAGCAAACCAAGGTGATTGGAGTGCTGCATTGATACAATCTCGTCCTGAATTAAGGAATGTAGTTTTAATCGAACCAAATAAACAATTAAACCATATACTAAAAAAACGCTTTCGTGGAGAAACAAAAGTTTCTATCAAATGTTTCGCCCTTGATTATAGAAATGACGCATTACCATTTATCATAAATGCTAAAGAAGACACTCACGCTCATCTTCAATTAACGAATTCAGAATAAAAGGATGAACCAGAATCAATAGTGACCAAAACCATCGACGGACTTTTTGTACAGTTAAACTGGCCTTCAGTCGATCTACTCAAACTAGACCTTGAAGGGTTTGATCATTATGCACTTCTTGGCACTAGGAAGACCTTGTGCAGAAGTAAAATCTCTCTAATACAATTCGAAGTTACTAGATCTTGGGAATATTCTGGATGTTCACCATGCTCGACATTTCGTTATCTAGATCAACTCGGATTTGATCTGTACTACATACACCCTTCCGGGTTAAAAAAAATTAACAAATTAGAAACCCCATATTTCAAGATATATAGTTACTGTGTGGCGAGACTTCGATGCCCATGAATTCAAGATTCAAAATGAATACTTCCATTGCTTTCATTGTCAATAATCCTGATCTCACACCAAAATTTTGCCACTATAGCGAGGTCTTTATGTATTATTTAAAAAAAGCTAAATACCATTATTTTGAAGCTAAAATTATTTATATATATAAAAGACTTATACCACAAAATACATTTTAATGGAATTACAAATACCAATATTGTTAATGGCATTTAAAAGGCCAGATCTAATCGCTAAATGTTTGTATCAACTTTCTAAATTCGAACCTCAAATATTATATGTAATGGGAGATGGTCCAAGAAACGAAGAAGAAGCAGTTCTTTGCAATCAGTCCAGAGAACTTGCTCTCAACCCAAGCTGGGATTGTGAAGTTATTCCTATTTTTAATGATGAAAATCAGGGTATTGTTCGTTCATTCATTAAAGGAATGTCTAGAATGTTTTCTGAACACGAATTCGGTATTTATCTTGAAGATGATATTATTTTATCTCCAAGTTTTTATCCATTTGCTGAAGAGTTGCTTTTAAAGTATAGAAATGATCCCAGAATTGGTCACATTAATGCAACCAATGCGGCTCCTCATTATAAAAATTCTAAAGGATATTCTTATCATTTAGGAAATTATATCACTGAATGGGGATTTGCTACCTGGAAAAGAATGTGGGACTCCTATGATGTAAATATGTCAGATTGGCAAAATGTTGATAAAGACAAGATTCTCTCGGAAGCATGTTGTCATTCTAGAGCAAAGAGAGAGTTAAGCAAAATGTTTGATCTTCATTGCAATAATCCTGATCCATGGGCTTGGGGTTATCAGTGGTATTTTAATTGTATGCACAAAAATGCTCTGTGCATTACCCCAAGTGTAAATATGAGCCTTAATCTCGGTTTTGAACGAATTGACTCAACCAATACATTTGGTAGTAATCCGATTGCTTCACCACTTCGAGAAATAAAGTTCCCACTTAATCATCCAGAAACCATAAAGAGAAATTGGAAATTTGATCATCAAATCGAAAAGATTGTCTGCCCGAATGATTTCTTGTTGTTGAAAACAAGAGTTCTCAATAAACTCAAAAACTGCATCAATTTTTAGAATAAGATGAAAACAGTATTTACCAAGTTTTCGACAGAGGCCCCAAGAACAAGACTCATTAACGATTATTTATCTGATTCGAAGAAGAAATCTTACTTGGAGATTGGAGTAAGATGTGGTGCTAATTTTTTCCAAGTTAATGCCTCCAGAAAAATTGGTGTGGACCCAGATTATTTTTTTTCCAAAAGATCATTGCTCAAAGCAATGTTAAAAAGAAGGAATTGGTTTTTCAAAATGTATAAAATGGAAAGCGATCAATTCTTTTCCAAGCATGAAAAAAATCTTCAGGCAAATGGACTTGATGTTGTGTTTATAGACGGAATGCATACTTACCAACAAAGCCTCAAAGATGCAAAGAATGCACTACGTTTTTTGAATAAGGATGGGGTTGTTGTTTTTCATGACTGCAACCCCATTTCAGAAATTGCATCCCAACCAAACTTACCTAATGAAAAAATAAATTGGAATGGAGATGTTTGGAAAACAATCTTTCAATTCCGTCAGTTTTCAAACAGTTTTGAATGCTTTACATACGATACAGACGAAGGCTTGGGTGTCATAAAAGTGAAGTCAAAATTTGAGGAAAAATTATTATCCGAAATAAAGTATTCTGAACAAATTCAAGACTTGGACTATAATTTTCTTAATCAAAACCGTAGTTCAGTAATTGGATTACTAGAATTTACCGAGAAGTAAAAAACTTAGATTTAAAAATTTCAGGGGTTATCCCTGCTTTTGATGCTGAAGAAACTTTGGAAGCGGTGATTCTATCCCTGCAATCTCAAAAGATTCCACTCAAGGAAATAGTAGTCATTGACGATGGATCAGAAGATAAAACTAGTGAAATTGCAAATAACAACAATTGTTACTTGGTAAAAAATTCTTCTAATTTAGGAAGAGGATATTCCAGAAATCTTGGCGTTAAAAATTCTACTTCTGAATTTATTCTTTTTTGTGATTCATCAAATTTGATCCGTCACGACTTCACTGAAAAAGCAATTCTTCATTTTGAGGACCCACTTGTTTCTGCAGTCTTCGGAAGAATAAAAAACGAAAAAAGTCTAAACGATCGGTATAGTCGATGGCGAGGAAGGCACCTCTTTCGAGAACACCTTCCACAAAGAAAGGATGTGCACCCTGTTAATTGCCTCATAACCTATGCCGTGGTTCTGCGCAAGGATGCCATCGAAGCGGTCGGAAATTTTAATGAAGGATTAAAAAAATGCGAAGATATAGACTTAGGAAAAAGACTATCGGACCAAGGCTTTAAGATATTATCCGATCCTTCACTCTGTGCTTATTCGATAAGAAGGGAAACGATGTTTTCGCTTTGTCTAAGATTCAATCGTTGGTTCTCCAACGATTCAGAGAAATCCTTTAGAGTATTCCCCACATTTTGGAATACACTTCGCTCTTGCTACGGGATTTATGCAAAGGAAGACCTAAAATCTAGAGACTTTGGTTCCTTTATTATTTCATTAATAATGCCTTTTTGGTTAACTGCCATTGGGTTATTTTCACCCAGAAAATTAAATTAGCTTTGGGTTTATCTTCTTCTATTTCAGTTGCAATGCCTGTCTACAAAAGACCAGAAAGTTTAACGAATTCGGAAAAAGCAATTATAACTAGGGTAGAAGAAATACTGAGTTATCATCACCTTTATTTTGTAGTTCCACACCGCCTGGTACCCTACTATGAGAAATTTAACGATTTTACGGTCGTTTCCTTTGAAGATTATTTTTTTCAAGACAAAAACACATACAGCAGTTTGTTAACCAGCATTCCATTTTATGAAAGATTTTCAAAATTTAAATTCCTTCAAATAATCCAATTAGACTGTTGGATCTTCAACGATCAATTGGAGCTATATTCTTCTCTCGGATTTGACTATATCGGTGCACCTTGGATGAAAGGGGGATTTGAAGGCAAACCAGAAAATAAAATGTGGAAGGTTGGGAATGGGGGTTTTTCACTTCGTAAAGTCGACAGCTTTTTAAGAGTATTAAAAGAAATTAAACATGGACCAAAAGGGAAAACAGTTGTCTTCAAAAATCGCTTTAAAGGAATATTAAAATCTATAAAAAACACAGGCTTTCGTAATAATTTGAGACACTATCTAGATAATGCTCCAGGTGAAGACATTTTTTGGTCAGTTTATGTACCTCAGATATTTAACAATGAAGATTTCAAAATTGCTGATAACCACACTGCTGCATCCTATTCTTTTGAAGTAAATCCATCTTATCTTTTTAAAGAAATCACAAAAAAAAGGTTGCCAATGGGTTGTCATAATTGGGCAAATAATGAACCTTCATTTTGGGATAATCATATTCAAATCGAGGGAATCAATTAAAAAAATATCAATACTTCATCCATACCTAGAAAATAGGTTGAAAGAAATAAAGTGCGGTCTTTATCCCCGGCACCATTATTGGGGATTAGATGCGTTACAAAACTCAAATAAATGGGAAGCTATATTTCTGAAAACTGCTGACTTCAAAATACCAAGATTAGTTGAGAAAGTTCTTGATAAAACTATGTTCAAAGGATCTCCCGGAGCTAAAGTAGAACTAACTGCATTAAAAGCATCCAAGACATCAGATCTAATTTATTCTATTTGTGGTCCCCTTGTTGGTAGTAAAAGATATCAAAGAAAACTAGTTCCCTGGGTCTTCCGAGACCCGCCAAAGAGAAATTTTGGTAAACTGGCTCATCGAGCTTTTAGCAATTCAAACTTATCTGCTAATGCTGCCTTCTTATGTTTAACCCCAAATGCTGAAAGTACATTCAGAAAATTCGCAAAATCCAAATTTATACCATGGTGCGTGGATTTGAAATTATTTGACGGTCAGAACGCAAACCCTGATTATGCAAAACCTTTTTTTCTAGCAACAGGAAAGACTTATCGTGATTATAAGACATTGATAGAAGGTTCTGTGAAAGTTAATACAGAGGTTCGCATTATTGGACCTAAGAACCAAAAGCCAGATGTTATACCTGAAAATATCAAATGGATTGATACGTCAAATAATCCGCCCGATATCGCAATTGACTATAAGACTCTTAAGGAATGGTACGCAAAGTGCATTGCCGTTTGCATTCCTTTGTCAGGAGATGCCGATGACACATGCGGATACACGAACATGCTTGAGGCTATGGCAATGAGCAAGCCAGTTTTGATGACTCGATCAGGTTGTATTCATATAAATCCTGAAAATGAAAAATTTGGAATAATGATCGAACCTAAAGAGCCTTCACAATGGACGAATGCAATGAATCTAATGCTAAATAATTCCGAACTTGTCAAAAAATTTGGAAATCAAAGTAGAGAATTAGCAGAAAATGAATTTTCCATTGAGCGATTCAATTCTGATTGCACCAATTTTTTTACTGAATTGTTAGATGGAAAATAAACAATCAGAAAAAACAATTTTTAGCGTCATTGTACCTACATTCCAAAGACCTCAGGATCTTAACCTGTGCCTAAGATCCTTGACTAATGAAAACCAGAAAGGGGCACCTAGTTATCAAGTTATCGTTTCAGACGATTCTGAAAACAACGATGGTAAAGAACTCGTTGATAAATATTTTCCAGGATTTAACTGGCAAGTCGGTAAGAAAATTGGACCTGCTGGAAATCGCAATGCAGGAGTAGCAAATGCATCGGGTGAATGGATTGTCTTCATTGATGACGACTGTATCGCAGATCCGGGATATTTAGCAGCCTATTTCAGTGCAATTAATCAAAATCCGACAAATAGTATTTTTGAGGGAAGGATTTACCCCGATCGCCCGAGAAGGTCCTGGGCTGAGGGATGTCCAGCAAACGAAAAAGGTGGTTTATTCTGGACTAGTAACCTGTGCGTTAAAAAAGCTGTTTTTGAGAACTTAGGTGGTCTCGACGAACAGTTTGAAGTTGCTTACGAAGATGTTGATTTTGCAAGAAGATTTGAACTTGCAGGATTTAGTTCCAGCTTCGTTCCAGATGCAAGTGTTTGCCATCCATGGAGATCGGTTCGGCAAAACAATACCAAGAATTGGAAAAATAAAAACTATGAAGAAGCAGATTTCGTACGCTTTCTTAAAAAGCACAAACCCAAAGAAAGACAATTCACTTTGCCCGGTTACACAAGAAATTTTTTTCGGATGCTAACATCTGACTTATTTGCATGTGCTGTAAAATATCAATTTAGAGGAGTAGATATTCTTCTCTTCCAAGTATTTATAACATTAAAGGGCATGCTTCTAATACATCGTCACAATCGCTATCTCAAAAATGAAGATTTGGAAGTATAATATCATTATTAGCGATATTCCATGGGAATATTATCTTCATCCATGCCCAAAGTTTTATGGATTTGAGCTAGCTAAACGGGGAATCACTTTATGGGTAAATCCGCCTTCCAGAAATCCATTTAAAATTCGAATAAAAAAAATTTCCAAAAATTTGATTATCTTAACGCCGTGGATGTTCACTCGACCTTTGAAAGGTGCGGGATTTGATCGAGTTGAGGTTAGATTTCAAGTCAAATTAGCAGCAAAAGTATTCCAAAAAAAAATTTCCTCTCTATGGTCAATTTCCACAGCATATTGCCACTTGTTGAAAGATTTCCCCACTGCTGTTTCAATCTTTTGGTCTGGTGATTTCTTTAGCCCCAAAAAAGAGTTCAATTCCTACAAAGAATTTGATCTAGTTTTATGCCTGACACCACCTAATTACCTAAGCATTCCAGAATCATTTAAAGGTAAAAGAATGCACTTCAATATGTCATGTGATTTAAATATTTTTCAACAAAAATCAGCCACTTATTCACTTGCTGAAAGTTTTGCTAATTTTTCATCTTCTGGATCAAAATTAATTGGGTACATTGGAACATTGTCTAGTCGCAGAATTGATTACACTCTTGTGAAAAGACTGACACAAATTCGTCCTAAGATGAGATTTATCTTTGTCGGTAAAGGAGATGGATTAGAATCGACAAATTACGAAATTAAACACCTAGCTAAAAGAGAAAATGTTCTTTTACTGGAAAGTGTTGATTATGAAAATGTTCCTTTCTATATTAGAAAGTTTGATGCATGTTTGATCCCTTATCAAATAAACGAGGCAAACTGGGGAACATGTCCATGTAAATTCGTTGAATACTGTGCTATTGGTAAACCAATTATTAGTACAAGTCTCCCAGGATTGACCAAGTTTTCAGATTTAGCTAAATTTGCTGACAGTGCTGAGAATTTTGCTGACTTGATTGATCAAGCTCTTAGCACTAAAAGAGAGAAAGAAATCAATTTGCAAAAGAAGTTTGCGGAAGAATCTTCTGCATCAAACTTCTTAGTGAAAATAGAGAATATTATACCGAAAAATAAGTATGTCTAAAGAAATTGTCGTCACTGGTGGGGGAGGTTACATTGGAAGTGTTTTAAGCAATCATTTACTTAAACAAGGACATAAGATAAAATGCATTGATCGGTTTTATTTTGGTTTTGAACCAATTCAAGAATTTCTAGGTAATGAAAGTTACCAATACCTGCAAAAAGATATCAGGTCTGTAAAAGAAGAGGATCTTACGGGAGCAGATATAGTCATGGATCTCGCCGGAATATCAAATGATCCAGCTAGCGACCTTAACCCTAGTTTAACCCGAAAGATCAACCATAAGGGTACAGTCAATATTGCCAAAATGGCAAAAGTTGCAGGTGTACCTAGGTACATCATGGCTTCTTCTTGCAGTATCTACGGAGCATCAGATGGGGCAAAACTCTTTGAAGACTCAGATCAAAAACCAGTTTCACTGTATGCAAAGTCGAAAGTTGCTGCAGAAAAAGATGTACTTGCCTTAGGAGATGACGATTTTTGTGTTACATTTTTGAGGTTAGCCACTGTTTTCGGTCTCTCTAATCGAATGAGATTTGATTTGATCGTTAATATAATGTCGATGTACGCAATTACAAAGGGGAGAATATTGATTACGGGGGGTGGAAAACAGTGGAGACCTTTGATTCATGTTCAAGATGTTGCTCGTGCCTTCAATCTGATTATGGAGTCGGAAACAAAAATAGTTAACCAAAATGCTTTTAATATCGGTTCTAACAATCAAAATTTCCAAGTCGCTACAGTCGGTAGAATCGTACAGCAAACCCTTCCCATGCCAATCGAGGTCGAAGTTGTACCAGACGATGTAGATAAAAGAAATTACAATGTCTCTTTTGATAAAGTTCAGAACTCTTTGGGTTTTAAAACTAAATATAATATAGAGTTTGGAGTTAATGAAATATTTTCTGCTATTACAAATGGTTTGATTGATCCACAAGACCACAAGACAGTGACTGTAAAATACTATTCACAACTGATCCATATGGATAAACTACTAAGTCAAATTAAGCTCCGAGGACGCCTCTTCTAAATTCGCAGTTCAGACAATGAAAGTCAGCTATTACAAGCATGGATTAGGACAAGACGAGATTGAGGAGGTGACACAAACGCTGCACTCATTATTTTTGACTACTGGTCCCAAGACATCAGAATTTGAAAAAGGATTTAGTGAACTTCTTAATGCCAAGCATACCTTAGGGGTTACAAGTTGGACGATGGGGAACTTTATAACTCTCAAGGCCCTCAATATCGGACCTGGGGATTTAGTTTTGACCACCCCTCTTACGTACATTGCAACAGCAAATACAATTCTGCATACTGGAGCAGAAGTTGTATTTGCCGATGTAGATCCAATCACTGGTAATCTTGATCCTTCCGAAGTAACAAAAGTGATCGAGCAAGACACAGAAAAGAAAATTAAAGCCATAATAGTGGTGCATTTGTATGGTCAAATGGTAGATATGTCTTTGTTTCGAGAGATTGCTGATGAAAGAAATTTATTTTTGCTCGAAGATTGTGCCCATTGCGTTGAAGGGTCTAGAAACGACATCCAACCAAGTAACCTTAGCGATGCCGCAGTCTTTAGTTTTTATGCGACTAAAAATCTAACTTGTGGAGAAGGAGGAGCAATCGCAACCAACAACACGGAATTATTCGAAAAACTCAAAGCACTGAGATTACATGGAGTCGATACATATGCAAAAGATCAGCATAAATCTTCTCATTATCGCCACTGGGATATGGAAATCCTTGGCTACAAATGTAATATGAACGATATTCAAGCATCTCTTTTAATACCGCAGCTCAAGAAACTTGAAAGTAATCGAAAAAAAAGGGAAGTATTGTCCAGATATTATGATCAATTATTAGCTGGGAGCGAAATTGTAAAATTTACTTCGAGCTTGGAAGATTCAGTGCATGCCCACCATCTTTATACGATTAGGGTTTCTCCTCATATAAGAGACGATTTACTTTCAATGCTTTCTTCTCATGGCATTGGTGTTGGAGTTAACTTTCGTGCTGTACACCTAATGAAGTACTATCGTGAAAATTGTGGCTTCTCCAAGGGCGATTTTCCCGCGGCAGAATTAATTGGGGACTCCACTATTAGCCTTCCACTCTATCCAGGTCTAAAAATAAATGAACAAGAACATGTAATTCAGAAACTACTTGAATTTTCCTCAAAACTTACCAAGTGAACTGAAGGATTGCATCAATCTTTCAGCTTTTAAATATCTACCTTTTGATACCGACATATTTGGGTATCCATTCTTCAGGATTGACTCAAATTCGATTGAAAAAGGTGAAAGTGAACTAGTTAAACTAAAAAAATCTCTCCGCAAATTTGCATGCGATGTAAAAGTCAAATCAACTGACCTTAAATTAATAAATAAATTCGAAAAGCTAGGATTCCGTAAAATATGTAACCAAGTCACCCTAAAAGCTGATTTAGTAGACTTAGACTTGGTTACAGATCCAGAAGTAATCGAAGTAAGCTCCATTGACGATGATTGCTTGTCCGAACATTCCTCAAACTTCACGAAAGATCGTTTATCTATGGACCAAAGAATAGAAAAATCAATCGTTAGAAAATTTTACACTACTTGGATTTCAAATTCCTTTACATATAAAAAAAAGAAGGTCTATCTTCTCCACTCGGGTTTGTCCATTCTCCACCGACCAGAAAATATCGTGAAAATTGATTTGCTTTCCGTCCTAGAAAAAAGAAAAAAAACAGGAAGTCGTCTTCTTTCTCATAGCCTTCACGATGCTAAACTTAATGTGGCAAAACATGCGGTTGTTACCACTGAAATTAACAACCTATCAGCTATTGATTTTTACTGTAATTTCGGCTTTCGGAAAGATATTGTTATGACCTGCATGCATCTTGTGCATGCTTAAAGATTACGGTTATTTTTCATACTATCTTCTTCACATGCCAGTGATGATTCTTGTTCGTCGCTATTCCATAATTCCAAACGGGTTTGATAGAGCATACCCTGTATTCTTCATTTTAATTTTATCTTTTTCACCAATCTTGTTTACTATTATATTTTTCTGTTTTGTTGAGGAAGCACATATATCTTGGTCAAAATCTTGCAATGTTTGGTAAATTATGAATTTAGCACTTCCAAAGATTTTGCTTAGACACTCAGTTATAAAAGTACTTCTTTCTTTAAAAATCATTCGTAATGAACGAGCGATAAATTTTAATTCTAACGCTAATTGTTTTGTTAATCTCAATGATCCAGAACCAAGAAATGTTTTCTTAAAGTCTTCTTTTGATCCAGATTTTTTTTATCTTGCGGAAAAATTAATTCCTTCAACTGGAACCTATTTCGACCTGGGAGCAAATGTTGGATTCTGCTCTTTCGGACTGGTTCCAAATCGACCCAAGGTTGATTATCACTTATTTGAAGCAAACCCTGATATTATTAAATTATTAAGAAAATCTATCCATCTACATTTGAATCAAAATATCATCCTTAATCACGCTTGCGTATCTGACAGCTTAGGGGTTACTCGCTTTAAATTGAGCAAAAATCAAACAGGTCAGTCTCATGTCTCAACTTTACCTCTAGATGGGATTGAAATACCTAATATTAGATTGGACAAGTATTGTAGGGATAAGAGGATTGATAGTGTAGACTTCGCTAAAATTGATTTGGAAGGACATGAGCTTCCCGTACTTCATGGATGGAAGAATTTTCTGTCTGAAAAAAAAATTAAGGCAATATATATTGAAATAATTCCCGAGAATCAACTGCGTTACAAAAGAGAGACTAACTCCCCCCTTCGTTACTTGGAGTCACTAGGATTTAATTTATTTCTTTGTAAAACAGAAGATTTTGGAATTTGGGGAGAGTCACCAAAAGAATTAATCTTTAATAATAATTCATTTATCCTTTCCCAATTTAAAGCCAACGATTTTCCTGAAGACTTTTCAACTGATGTTCTCGCCTTAAAAGCTTTGTAAAAGAAATTAAATATCCTGAAAAAATATTCGTTTTACGCAATAATGACTTGGGTGATGTCTTGGTTACAACTCCATTAATTTATGGACTAAAGAAGGCATTTCCTAATTCCAAAATTACTGTCGGGGTTGGTGATTGGTCCTCTTCACTACTTGAGAATAACCGGGATATTGATGAAATTATTTCGCTCAATGGACCTTGGCATAACAAGCAGAACTGCTATTTCCCGGCAAACTCATTACTGACATTTATATTTGGGCTGCTTTATGTTCTGTTTTCTAGAGAAGCAAGGTGTCTTACCAAACAAAACTTTACAGTAGGTATTGATGTACTGGGTAGCAGACAGGGTTGTTGGTTATTGCGAAGAGCAGGCATTCCAAATCGTTTTGGGGTAAAAGGATATGCTGGTGGGCATAAATGGTGTAAAAAGAACATCGAATTTTCGGAAAACAAAAATGTTGCAAAATCCGCTCTTTCCTTCCTTCCACTTCTTGGCAGCAATATTCAAATAGAACCTAGACCAAGAATTTTCCTTACCGAAAGAGAGACAAAAGACGCAGTTTCACATTGGAACATTTCAACAAAAAAATTCAAGAGAATCGTGGTTGCTCCTGGTGGTGGATTTCCTGAAAAATGTTGGGGTGATAGGAACTTTTCAAGCTTAATAATCACGTTACTTAAAGAAAAAGAACTTAAAATATTTGTTGTTGGTAACCATGATGATGAACGAAGAATTAATCTTATTGAGAATGAAAGATTAAAGAACTTCTGCGGCAAATTGAATTTGCGTGAATCAGCAGCAATTATTTCTCAATCCGAATTTGTCATCACAAATTCCTCGCTATCCATGCATTTGGCTGGTGCATTCAAAATTCCTTCACTAACCCTTCTCGGTGATTGGTATGGTAGTGCTAAATCACACCGCATACAATGGGGATATGACGAGGGTGTAGTATTAGGAAAGGAAATATCTGAAGGAAAAAGAAACATCCCTTCTGTCAATACTGCAGTAGAATTAATAAAAGAGCGGCTCCTGCTTAATTAAAGACATGAAAATATGCTTTTTAACCGGTCCTCAAAATTCCAAACGTTGTGGAATAACCGACTACGTTAATTTATTGCGAGTGGTGCTCGAAAACTACGGACATGATGTAAGCAATATCTGCTTATCTGGATCAAAAACTTTTAAAAAAGTAATAACCAATTTGCCTGAAGCAGACATCTTTTCTTTTCAATTTGCTCCATACGCATTTTCCCCAAATGGTATGTTGGGTGTCGATTTAATAAATCTTGGTAAAGTTTTGAGGAAAAATAAAACTCATTTAAACTTCCATGAAGTCTGGATTGGAGCTTATAAAGGTGCTTCTCTCTACGAAAAGTTTATGGGATGGCGACAGAAAAGAGAAATTCTAGAGTTTGTTAAAGTGTTAAATCCAAGTGTTATTACTTCTACAAACTCTGCCGCATTAGATCGACTTCAAAAAGAGGGAATAAATGCAACTTATCTTTATCTCTTTGGAAATATTCCCTTCATTGAAACTGATGTGAGTACAAATTCTGACATTTTCAAGGTAGCTTTTTTCGGAACGCTCTATGATAAATTTCCCTATGACCTTCTCGGTAAAAGGTTATGCGAAATTTATGCCATTTATGGAAGTAAGATTGAATTCAGGATAATTGGTCTTCAAAGGGAAAGCTTAGGTTTTAAAAAACTCAGGAAAGTCGCATCATGTTATAATTTCTCAATTGCTGAAACTGGTGAACTATCAAGCACTAAGGTTGCAAAAGAAATAAATGATTGCAAAATTGGGGTTTCAACCACTCCCTACGATGCTATCGGGAAAAGTGGAGCTTCTGCTGCCATGCTTGAGCACGGTTTGCCAATCCTTGCTTTTGATGATGAGGATACTCCCAAAGATCAGTTGTTTGTAATCAATGAATTCATCGGTCAAATATTCTTAATCAATGACCCTTTTGAATCCAATAAATTGCTTCATTTCATTAGCCAAGAAAGAAAACCTTTTTTTGATGGGGTTGCCTATACAGCAAAAAACATGGTAAGAATGGTCTCTTGAAACCTCAAGCTCAGACCGATCCATATCAAAGTCCGTGGCCTTTTGGCGTTCAATTGATCTTAGTATTGTGGAGATTCATTTGGCTTGTTTCTTGTTCATGGACTCCCAAGTTCATGAATCCTTGGAGATTATTTATTTTGAAAATATTCGGCTCAAACATCTCTGGAATTCCTTTTGTTCACAGTACAGCAAAAATTCGAATTCCTTGGCATTTAACACTCCGACATCGATCTTGCTTGGGGGAGTGTGCTGTTGCTTACTCCCTTGGGGAGATCGAAATTAACGAAGGTGCTACAATAGCCCAGGAGGCATATTTATGTACAGGAACCCATGCATTTGAAAAACCAGCAATGCAACTGATTACTAAAAAAATAATAATTGAAAAAAATGTTTTTGTTGGAGCACGAGCGATGATATTGCCGGGAGTCACTATACATAAAAACGCTATAGTGGGAGCCATGGCGGTAATTTCGAAAGATGTCGGAGAAAATGATATCGTAGCTGGAAATCCAGCTCGTAAAATTAGCGTTCGTACTTTTTTAAAATAATGCAAATATTCAATCGAAAGGTTTTAATTACAGGAGGAATGGGCTTTATCGGTTCCAACCTTGCCCGAAGACTAGTTGAAAATAATAATCAGGTCACAGTCGTCGATAGCCTGATTCCCGAGTATGGGGGCAACCCGAGGAACATTCATGATTTCAAAGATAAGCTCACGATTAACCTTTCCGATGTTCGAGATCCATTTTCCATTGATCAACTAGTAAAGGAAAAAGATTACCTTTTCAATTTAGCCGGTCAAACTAGTCACCTGGATTCGATGGAAAATCCATTTACCGATTTGGATATTAATGCTCGAGCTCAGCTATCTATTCTTGAAGCTTGTCGAAAGAATAACCCGAGTGCCCGAATTGTATTTGCCAGCACCCGTCAAATTTACGGCAAACCAGCATACTTACCGGTTGATGAAAAGCATCCCTTGCATCCAGTTGATATAAATGGAGTAAATAAAATGGCAGGAGAATGGTATCATCTTCTCTATCATCAAGTTCACGGCATTCAGTCAAGTATACTCCGCTTGACCAACACCTATGGACCCAGGATGAGAATTAGAGACTCAAAGCAAACCTTTCTAGGAATATGGATTAGAAATTTACTGGAAGGAAAAAAAATTCAAGTCTTTGGTGATGGAAAACAAAGAAGAGATTATAATTATGTTGATGATGTGGTTTATGCTTTGATCCTTGCTGCAACTCAGCAAGAAGCGGTTGGTAAAGTCTACAACTTGGGTGCACCTGATCCGCTTAGCTTGGAACAAACCGCTCAAGTTATTTGTGAAGAAATAAAAGATTCATCCTATGAAAAAATCCCATTTCCAGAAAAACGAAAGGCTATAGATGTGGGGGATTTTATTTGCGATTATAAATCCTTTGCTTCTACTTTTAATTGGTCACCACAAGTGAAATTCAGGGAAGGAATCCAAAAAACAATCGGTTACTTCCAACAAGAATTAAACCATTACCTCTGATGAAATGATACCTTTTGGCGACCCTACTGCTTCCTATAAATTTCATAAGCAGGAAATAAACGAAGCAATTACCAGAGTGCTTGAATCAGACTGGTATATTCTAGGAAATGAAGTGAAGTCATTCGAAAATGAATTTGCTTCATTTCATGCAGACAATCTTCATGCTATAGGTGTTGCCAATGGAACTGACGGGATCGCCCTTAGTCTTCAAAGCTTAGGGTTAGGTATAGGAGACGAAATCATTACAACTGCACACACAGCAGTGGCTACAGTTGCAGGAATAGAGCAAGCTGGATGTACTCCTGTCTTCGCTGATATTGAGCCCATTTTCCGCTGCATTGATCCTAAGGCTATCGAATCAAAAATCGGCCCTAGAACCAAAGCCATCATGCCTGTACATATTTACGGACAACCTTGTGAGATGATCAAGATTCTTGAAATTGCAAGAGTCAATGACCTAAATATAGTTGAAGATTGTTCTCAGGCACATGGTGCCGAAATCGAAGGGAAAAAAGTTGGTACTTTTGGCAAATTATCTGTCTTTAGCTGTTATCCTACGAAAAATTTGGGTGGGATCGGGGATGGTGGAATTATTCTTGCCAAGTCAAAAAAAGATGCAGAGTTAATCAAATCGTTGCGACAATATGGTTGGAATAAAAAAAGAGAAAGTTTAATAACTGGAACCAATTCTCGACTTGATGAAATACAAGCAGCTATCTTGAGAATTAAATTGAAACATCTTTCGCATGATAATTTGAAACGCAGAAAAATTGCTGAAAAATATAACCAAGCCTTTAGGGGTTTACCAATGGGTTTACCTCGAATGAAAAAGAACGAATTACATGCGATGCACCTCTATGTAATTGAGTGTGAGAACCGAGATAGTCTAATGGATTTTTTAAAGGAAAATAGAATCGGAACTAGTCTGCATTATCCCCTCCCCGTTCATCAACACCTTGCCTATGCAAATCGAATTCGTGGTCTAGATGACTTGAACAAAACTGAATCCTTTTATAAAAAAAATCTGACTTTACCTTTGTATCCAGAGTTATCACCAAATAGTGTAGAAAAAGTTATCGAGTGTGTAACAAAATGGTTTCAGAACAAGAAATGAATTTCGATTCATGAATATTCACTCTAAATTTATTTTTTATCTGTATAAATATTAAATTATTCTTACTAAAAATATCGGGGGCGAGTAATAAAGCCTCCTGAAAGAGTAAAAGGATTAGACTCGCTAAGGTTTCTTTGTGCAATATGGGTTGCATGTAGTCATGGGGGCTATCCACCTTTGACCCACTATTTGGATCATAGCGAGACACTTAATTGGTTTGTAAATGGAGTCTACTCATCGATATTCTGCGGACCTGCTGCGGTAATAATTTTTTTTATTATCAGCGGATTCTGCATTCATTACCCCTACAAAGATAATTGGAAAAAGTCTCAAGCAATACCTTTTTTGTGCGCTAGGATTACAAGGATATTAGGGCCTATACTATTTGCCACTATTATTATGCATCTTCTAAAGGTTGAAATTTCGATTTTTTATACTTTTATTGGTTGGTCTATTGTTTGCGAAATATTTTATTATTCTATTTATCCTTTAGTACGTTCATTCCTTATAAATTTTAAGCATTGGAAAATTTTCTTTATTTTATCTTACACACCTACATTAACTTCGTTTTTTATCTTCCCAATTGATCTCGTTAATTACCCTGGAGTAGGACTAATATATGTATTATTCCTTGGACTTCCATGTTGGCTTTTAGGTGTAATTTTATGTTACGATATTGATTTTAAAAAAAATAAAAGATTTATAAATAGACGAAAACTAAATTTTTATAGAATATTTACCTTTTTTGCAGCATTTCTCAGTCACATTCTTGCATTACAGGAAATTATTGGTCATCCATTTACTTTAAATTTTTTTGCTATCATTGCTTATTTTTGGATCAAAAGTGAAATTTTATATTACAAGAATAAAAAGATTAATTTCGACCTATTCGAAAAAATTGGAAAAGCGAGTTACTCTATTTATCTTATCCATACCATTCCATTTATATTGATTAAATATTCTGGAATAATAATAAAAAATAAATTTCTAGAGTTTTTTGTATATTGGTTATTATTATCCACATTGACTTTTTTGTTTTTTATTACGGTAGAAAAGCCATTCCATAAACTTTCAAGAAACATTAAAAACAGAATGGAAAATTTAGGCACCCAACACACTGCCTGAGATTAATCTTTTCAACCCCTTTTGATATGATACTTGTACAATCACTTTTAGGAAGCACACAGCTCCCCTTTTATTTGGAATGCCTGAAGTCGCTTGCAAATATGAGTGTCGAAAATCTTACTTTTCTATTCCATACAGATGGTTCAATAAGTGATCAAAAAAAACTATCGATCAAGGAAGAATTCTATCCATATGATGTTCAAATTACTGATCCTGTTACATCAAAACAAAAAACTTCAGATTATCTTAAAGGATTTCCTAATTGTCAGAAAATGAGGAACTCTTCATTGTGGGGGATTGAATTTTTTGATCCACTATTTGCCAATAATGAGGATCCATTTAGCTTCTATGTTGATGCCGATATTCTTTTTTTAAAACCTTTTACGGGTTTATTCGATGAAAAAGTACTTAAAGGTGGCGGGATTTTTTTACGAGACACACAATGGGATGCCTATTCCTTGAGACCTTGGCAACTTTCCACTAGAAGTATAGGTAGAGGTCCTTCTGTCGTTAAGGGCATCACGACAGCTTTAGTTTTCTGGGATAAGCAAGCTATAGATTGGGATTATTTAGAGTGGTTTTTAGGTGCAACACATCTTCACAAAATCCCAGAATGGATTTTTCCCACTGCACAGGCTGGTCTGGCAGACAGATGCAAAGCTAAAACGGTATTATCTGAGCAAATTACAAATTTATATCCTAACGCCAAAATAACAAAAGATACATTTGGCGTTCACCTTTTTGGTTCTTACCGGAAAAAATGGTTGAAAAAATTGGATCACTTTCACTCTGATAAAAATCTAGAATCCATTCCTGCATTAACCGAATTCAAACCCTGCGAGCGAAGAGGAATCATAAGTTATTCATTCAGGCAAATAGTACGCTGGAAAAACACCCGATTGAATTTATGGTAGACGAAAACTCTGAGCTTAGAGACATAAAAGTTCTTATGATGGCGCCTTGTTTGGGGAAATTTGGTGGCATTGAGGCTTTCTGTTTAACGCTTGCCGAGGATCTAATTTCTCGGGGTGCTGAAGTACAAATTCTCCGTAAGATGGTCTCAGGTTTTCATAACGATGGAACCATAGAACGCCAAGAAAAAGAAATGCAATCGTCTTGGTCTGCAAACTTAGAAAAAAGATACTTTAGTAATTTTGTTAAGCCAAGAGATCAATTAATTAAGAAATTTTTAAAGAAATCAGATATTGTGCACTTACATAACCCATTGGTTGAAGGGGTTTACTGGGCAAAAAAAGAAAATAAACCTTGCGTTATGACCATCTATAATTGGCAGAGAAGAGGATGGTATCCGAGACTTTTGGCTTGGAGATGGGCTGTATCGAAAGCAGACAGAAGGTGGTATATTTCTGATTTCGTTTGGAAAAGCTGGGAAAAAAAGAGAAAGGTATTCAGCGATCGCTTACCAGTTATTTCTCGGATGCCTTCAGGCTCAATATTAAATTCAAAAAGAAGAGGTTTCCTTTTTGTTGGAAGATGGGTTCCCAAAAAAGGGATTAGGGTATTATTAGAAGCTTACAGAATAGTTTCACCGGATCCAAAAATCTGGCCATTAAGCTTAGTTGGAGACGGGCCTCTAAGGCAAGAAGTTGAGAATTTCATCCATAAATTTGAGTTAACTGGTGTTCAAATCCACGGCTTTGTAAGCGAAAAAGAAAGACATAAACTGACGAAGAATTCAAAATGGATGATAACTCCACCGCACACTCAGGAAGACCTAGGACTTACTCCACTTGAGGCACGATCAGTGGGAGTACCTTGCATCGCTAGTACAGATGGTGGAATTCTTGAAACTGCGGGAAAACATGCTCTTTTTTGTATTCCAGGAGATGTAAAATCCTTGGCCATGTGCATTAAGAAAGCAATCAATATGACGGAGGTTGATTATGCAAAAAGAGCGTTCATGGCCAAGGAAGATTTAGAAGATTATGTAAGACCGCTTGATCAATACAAGACTGAGTACTTGAAACTATTGGAAAGTCGATGAATAGCACAAACCGGATTCCAATAATCGACCTACTCCGTGGAATGTCCTGCTTAGGGGTGTTATTGTACCATGTTCGGGTTGACCTATGGGTCGGATGGTGGAAGATCAAACATTTTCCGAATGAATTCTCACAGAGCGAAAAATTACTAGCTTGGCTTTCAGTACCTTCCCCTTTTCTCGGATACGCGATCTTACTTTTCTTTTTAATAAGCGGTTTTTGTATTCATTACCCAAATACTAAAGGTGTCAGTGAACCAAACTGGAAAGCTTATTTCATCCGGCGCTTTTTAAGAATCTACCCGACTTATTTTATTGCACTTCTTCTAACTTCATCAATCTCACTTTTGTGTCATTTTTTGTGGGATGATAAGACATGGGACATTGGCCGAATATTTAGAGTCGCAACTCTAAGCCAAAATTACCCTCCGGATGAAGGTCAGCTTTTGTGTAATCCTTCACTTTGGACTATTCCATTGGAAATTGAATTTTACATCTTATACCCAATCGTCTTTCTTCTTTTTTCAAGATCTTTAACTTGGCTACTTGCTATCCTATCTATTGGGATAAGCTCAGGTAGTGTACTACTTCAAAGCCAAGGGATACTCTGGCCAGCATTTACTGCTGCCTTCCTATGGCCCACTTGGCTGCTTGGAGCTTGGATAGCAGAGCTTTATCGCAAAGAAAAGTTATCGAACTTAAAAATTTACCAGCTGGTTATCCCAAGTTTGATTTTTTTGATTCTCGCCATTACCAGCCGTATTGAAAATTGGGCTTCGTGGTCCCAATATACTTCATGGACAGGCTTTTATTTCTTCTTCTTTTTATTTAGCCTCACTTATTCTAAGCTAATTTACAGTATCTTAGGACCAAATCTATTTCGGGCTTTGTCTTGGCTAGGCAAAATCTCATTTTCTTTATATCTCATACACTTTCCGTTATTTCGATTGTTTGGTTATTTACATTTTGAAGCGATTGGCGAAAAACCTGCAAATTTTTTAGTAACTATTCTTTTTCTGATACCTGTAATTTTTCTAGCATGGATATTTTATAATTTAATTGAAAAACCTGTTCATAAGTGGTCAAAAAAAATTGCAAATGCTAGATAATTTTGGTGCTAGAAAATTCTTAGTAAGTCACCCAACTGGTAATACTTTTGTTCGGGCACTTTTAGAAGAATTACAAAGAAAAAATAATTTAGCTCAATTTTTTACAACAATTGGCTTCGGGGAAGGTATAAACTCCTTTTCAAGCAAAGTGGCCGAAACTCGAAAATATAAAATTCCTGATTGCAAAATCTCAAGACAATGGTTTCCAGAATTAACTAGACTAGCATACAATGGGAAGCAGGAAATAAGAAGACGATTAACTGACTGGGCATATTATTCCTTAGACCAAAAAGTGGGAGGGGTATTAGCGGAACAAAAGATTGATTTTTTACATGCGTATGAAGATGGTGCAGCTATTTCTTTTAAAAAAGCAAAAGAGATTGGGATTCAGTGTTCATACGAATTACCCATTGCCCACTGGGCTAAGGTACGAGTGCTTCTTGAACAAGAATCTCAAAGATATCCAGAATGGGAGCCAACATTAGAAAGTACACGCGAACCGGAAGAAAAGCTAATTCGTAAGGAAGAAGAGATACATCTTGCAGATAGAATTACATGTCCTAGCCAATTTGTTTTACAATCGATCCCAAAGAAAATTCGTGAAAAAATTCCCTGCTTAGTCAATCCTTTTGGTAGTCCCATTATTAACAAGATTCAGTGTGAAGGTAAGAAAAACTTAAATCTAAAAATTAAGCTTCTGTTCGTTGGGTCGATGAGTCAGCGTAAAGGCTTAGCTGATCTTTTTGAAGCAATGAAGATTTTGAAGGATGAACCCGTTTCGCTTTCCATTCTCGGTCGGCCATCCATGCCGATGGACTTTTATCGAAAAAAACTTCCAGTGTTTGACTATTATCAACCATGCTCAAATCAAAAGGTTAGAACCATCATGCAAAATCACGACGCATTAGTTTTACCATCAATTATTGAGGGTAGGGCCCTTGTCCAACAAGAGGCTCTAGCTTGTGGTTTACCGATTATCATAACCCCAAATTCGGGGGGTGACGACTTAGTCGAGAATGGCCTGACTGGGTACCTAACTCCGATTCGATCCCCGGATAAAATTGCAGAAAACATTCTATCCCTTCTCGAATCAACAATCTCACCCTTTGATAGAAAAATTATATGCCAACAGAAAGCGGCTCAGTATTCATGGGCTTCATATGCCAGCAAAATAGTTGATTTTAACTTGTCTAACAATCCAAACCTAGTTGATGTAACAGATTGATGAGTGTAACCGAAACCATCCCTCTTGATAGAAAAATTAACAAAAAAAAGACACTTACTCATGTCTTTTATAATGACCATTCTTTTATCAAATATCTCATTTGGGCTTATTTTATTCTTTTATTAGTTGAAGGAGCACTGAGGAAGTGGTTTTTGCCTGGTTTATCGCAAGGCTTATTGATCGTGCGAGATCCCGTCGTTATTTGGATATATTTTTTGTGTTACACAAAGGGAATATTTCCATCAGATAACAAATATCTGCAAAAATGCTTTCTTTGGACAATCATTGCGGTAACACTTTCTTTTGTTATCAATAAGGCACACCCCTTTTCCATAGCATATGGTGCCCGAACGAACCTTCTGCATTTCCCTTTAATCTTCATCATGGCTCGAGTCTTAACCTGGCATGATGTTCTTAATTTCGGTAAAGCATTTCTCTTCCTCGCATTTCCTATGACATGGGTAGTTTCTCAACAATTCCAAGCAGATCGATTTGATGTGTTAAATGTGGCTGCTGGTGGAACGGGTCACCAATTAATGACCTCAGGAGATAAAGTTCGGGCTTCTGGTACTTTTAGTTTTGTAAGTGGAATTGTGTTTTATTATTGCTTTTCAGTCGCATTCATAATCTTCGGACTGCTGAAAAAAGGAACTTTCCCGAAGTGGTTATTGTATGCAGGAATAAGTGCAACTTTACTTGCCATGGTAACTGCAGGAAGTAGAGCTGTCATCGCAGAGTCTATTCAAGTAATTGCCTGCATTGGTTTCCTTGCTTATTATAAACCCACTGAATTTGGAAAAATTACCACTTCAGTTTTTGTTTTCTTAGTTTTCAGTTTAGTTCTTTATTCTCAAGTTGATTTATTTAAAGAGGGTTTGACTTTTTTAAGTATGCGATTCGAGGAAGCAGCAAATGTTGAAGGGAATCCGGTAGAAGCTTATTTTCTCCGCTATTACGATATTATAGTCTCGCCCTATTATTATTCATTATGGACTGGGTTCTTCGGGAACGGATTAGGCACTTCAACTCGAGCAGGAAGTGCACTTGCAGGAGGCTCAGGAGGTGCTGAAATTTCTTGGTCAAGACATGTTATGGAAAACGGTATCGTCATAGGTGGAGTCTTTATTTTTTGGAGATTATGGTTCTTCTGGGATTTGTTTATATGTTGTTTGAAAGCTGTAAAGAAAGAGGATTATCTCAGTATATTCTTGTTTGGAGCATCCGGACCTATTATTTTATTTTCGCCTCTGGGGCAGCCTACAAATTTAGGGTTTGCTGCTTTTGGAGGCGGGCTTTGCCTTGCGGCAGCAGTTTCTCGCAAAAGATTGGTTGAATAGAAAAAGTAGAGTCCTTTTACTAACCAATTATAGGTTAGATAGACAGCAAAGTATGATCCGCTTTGGGAAATTACTCTTAACACCAGCGATTGAAAAAAGAATCGAGATCGAGGAAATCAAACCAATTCCTTTCTTCGGTAGGTTTAATGTCTTCCAAAAAACATCAAAATGGGCAGCTTACATTGATAAATACTTGCTTTTCCATAAAACATTGCGACGACGTCTCGAAGATATGAATAGAATCATCGACTTAGTTCATATTGTTGATCACTCGAATTCTTTGTATTCATCTGGAATAAAAAAACACTCATCAGCAAGATGCTTGGTAACCTGCCACGACTTGATTGCAGTGCGAACATCATTAGGAGAATTCAATGAAGCTCCATTAACTTCAAAAACGGGAATAAAACTGCAAGCATGGATTTATAACTCTTTAAAATATGCTGATTACTATGCATGTGACTCAATTCAAACTAAAAGAGATTTGAATCGATTGATTGCAAATTCCTTAAACCTATCAGATGTGATCCATCTTGGCACTACCGGTAGACAAGAAAATCACTTAACAAGGAAAATAGAAAAAGATAGTTTTCTCTTTGATCCTGAGCAATGCGATTATATTTTACATGTTGGGAGTGATTCTTGGTATAAAAACCGGATTTCGGTTGTAAAATCCTTTATTAAAGCCTGTAAAACCCAACCCGAAAGAAAACTTAAACTTATCTTTGTTGGACCGGTGCTTCAAGTGCATGAATCTTCCCTCGAAATAGAAAACTGGATTAAAGCAAATAAAGATAGGGTTTTATTTTTAAATAATGTAAAAGAAGAGGTATTGAATTATCTTTATTCAAATGCGAGTCTTTTATTATTTCCGTCTTTCATAGAGGGATTTGGTTGGCCTCCACTAGAGGCAAATATTAGAGGTTGCCAAGTGATTTGCTCGCGTGTCGGAGCACTTGGTGAAATTCTTGATAAAATTGCTACATTCATTGATCCAAGGAACCAAAAGCAGATCAACCATGCCGTGTGCAACTTATTAAACAACCCCAATCAAAAGAGAGATTCCCAGAAGACTCTGATTCCATCTATTGAATCATGCTTGGGAAAATACCAGGAGCTTTACCTAAAACTAATTAACAATGGTACTTCGGCGTAAATATTATGATAGGTATAATCGATAAATTCTTTCTAAAAAAACCTAAATTAAGGCGTTTCGTAACCAAAATAATTGCTGGTAAGAACAACAAAAAAGTCGACCTCTTTGGAGCCACGCTAATAATTAATTCAACTGATGAGCATGGTTATTTAAGAAGTTCCCGTTTTGTTAATGCTTCTGCATTATTGAGAGAAGAGCTCCCCGTTCTCTTTAATCTTGGAAGTTTGCTTGAAAAAAATGATACTTTCATTGATGTAGGGGCAAATATTGGAATTTTCTCAGTTGTTTTATCAAGGTTAAACAATTTAGGAAAAAATATTCAGTTCTATGCTTATGAAGCCAATCCAAAGACCTATCAAAGACTTAAACAAAATTGCTTAAGCTTACCGATTGAGGCAAAAAATATCGCAATCTCTAATCATTCAAATGAACTGACTTTTGTAGAAGGAGCAGTATCTCATGTTTTTACTAACATAGAAAATAAATCTGAATATTCCTTCTCGGATAAGAAAGTTACCGTTCCTTGCACATCCCTTGACAAGCAAAGTATTAAGAGTGATTCTATTATTTTAAAGATTGATGTCGAAGGTCAAGAAATGGAGGTGCTTCAAGGTTCTGAAATGTTGTTTAGGAACAAATGCATAAAAGCTGTTTTTATTGATGGGTTTAATGATGAAAGCTTACCGTCTTTTCTGGGAAACTTTGGCTTTAAATTACTTAACGCCAAAACACTGTTACAGTATGATGGGTATAGTCAGCAAATTTTAGCAGTAAAAAATAACTTAAGAACTGATTGATGACGGCAGTTTCTTTGATCATCCCCTGTAAAAATGAGGAAGCAAATCTCGCGATGTGCTTGAATTCAGTTGCATGGATAAAGGAAGTTTTTGTGGTCGATTCCCAAAGCACTGACAAGACAAACGAGATTGCCATGGCACATCATGCTAATGTTGTTCAGTTCGAGTATCAGGGCGGATGGCCGAAGAAAAAAAATTGGGCCTTAGAAAACCTTCCTTTTTCTAATGAATGGGTGCTTATTTTAGATGCCGATGAATGTCTTCCTCCTGAAGCTGAAGATGAAATCAAAAAGATTGTAACTGATCCTAACGAGACCCGTGCAGGTTACTGGATAAATCGGCGGTATTTCTTTTTGGGCCAACCCTTAAAGCATGCTTATTTTCCCAATTGGAACCTGCGACTTTTTAAGCATAAACTCGGCCGGTATGAAAAGATAACCGATTTAACGACTGAAAGTGGAGACCATGAAATCCATGAGCATGTGGTGGTAAAGGGAACGACCGGCAAACTGAACTCGATCATGGATCACCATGCCTTTCCCACGATCGATAGCTTTGTGGAAAAACATAATCGCTACTCCAACTGGGAAGCCGTTGTGGAGAGCTCCGCTCAGGATGATGATTCCGCACTTCAGCATGAGGGGGTCAAAGGAAAGAGGAAATTACGAAAGGTTTTCCGAAAGCTTCCCTTTCGCCCCACCCTACGATTTCTTTATGTTTACCTCTGGCAAGGAGGAATCTTTGACGGATGGCCAGGGTTTGTCTTTGCAAGACTTCATGCTCAATACGAGTTTCTGTCCAAGGCTAAAGCCCAAGCTATACTAAGGAGTAGAAAAAAGCCGGGGCAGAGTACGCGTTGACTTGGATAACTTTTTTCCGTCTGCCCCAAGCACGAGTCCACAGTGAAAAAAATCTGGCCGATTCCAGCCCAAAGCATCAAAAAGAAGACATTGACGGGCACTTGAGATCAGTAAATCTTCACCCCGAACTACTTCCGTAATTTTCATAAGATTATCGTCGACTACAGAGGCAAGCTCATAAGATGCAAAACCATCTTTTCGCCAGACTAAAAAGTCCGAAAACTCCTGCCCTACTTTAAAATCCACTTTACCCATTTTTTGATCGATAAAAGAGACTTCTTTTTCCCATTGTGTGGCAAAACGCCAGTTTACTGCTCCCGGAAATTCATTTTTGTTCCATTGGTTTTTTAGCGGACGAAAATGTTGAGGATACAAATATTCTTCTCCATTACTGTTTATTAATCCAGCTGAGCTAATTTCCTTTCTCGATTTCACGCATGGATAAATTAAATTAGATTCCAATAATTTCCTTAAGACAGATAAATATATATCTGATCGCATTTTTTGGGCATAAGGGCCAAAATCTCCTCCAATATCTGGTCCTTCATTCCAACAAATACCCATCCCATCAATATCTTCAATACAAGCATCAAAAAACCTTGAAGTACAACGAGCGAAATCAAGATCATCCATACGAAGAACCAATTGACCTTTTGCTTGCTTAGCTCGCTCCCAAGCTTTTCGGAAAGTACGAATATGACCGAGATGCAAGAAACCAGATGGAGTAGGAGCGATCCTACCTCGATAACAATTATTCGCTTTATCCTCGCTCATGTAGAAGAACTACTCTTTAAAATTAATGTGAATTGTCAGAAGATTGTTTCTTCCCATCCCTTTAATATATGAATTTTACAGAATTAGGTCTAGACCCTAAAATATTAAAAGCCATCGAAGAGCTTGGTTACATTGAACCCACCCCGATTCAAGAAATGGCTATACCTCCGATCCTTGAAGGGAGAGATTTAGTTGGGTCTGCCCAGACTGGAACTGGTAAAACCGCAGCGTTTGCGTTGCCTGCCATTCACAGGTTGGGAAATCATGGAGGTTGTCGAGCATTAGCACTTGCCCCCACAAGAGAACTTGCCATTCAAATCGAGGAAAATTTCCGAATTTATGGAAAGTTTCTAGATCTGCGAATGGCACTCCTCTATGGAGGAGTTAAATATGGAAAACAACTGGACCAACTTAAGAATGAGCCCGATGTTATCGTAGCGACTCCGGGAAGATTATTAGACCACATCAGTCAAAGAAATTTAAGCCTCCAAAACATTGAAATTCTAATCCTGGATGAAGTAGATCGTATGCTTGACATGGGCTTTATTGAAGATGTCACCAAAATTATCCAAAAAACTCCCAAATCGAGACAGACCCTATTATTTTCCGCAACCATTCCTGACTCGGTTCGACGACTATCTGCTTGGGCCTTGAAAAACCCAGCCGAGGCAAAAATTGATATCAAGATTTCAGCTGCAGATACCGTCAGTCATGCTTTGTATCCAGTTCCTGCAATCCAGAAGTTTGACCTATTGATTTCACTTCTCAAAAATATCAAATTTGATAATTTAATCATCTTTTTTCAAACTCGAAGGGGCACGGATAAAATTAGTCAATGGCTGACCGAACACGGTCGGAATGTGCGTGTCTTACATTCCGATTTGAAACAGCGCGATCGAGTCAGTGCCCTAGAGGATTTTAAAAAGGGTGATGTTAAAATTTTGTGTGCAACCGATGTTGCTTCCCGTGGGCTTGATATTTCGAATGTAACCCACGTTATCAACT
>PBCE01000040.1 GCA_002716845.1 Flavobacteriaceae bacterium
CATTATTTCGGGTGGGTTCCCGCATAGAATAGCAACAGGCTGATGCGACCCTTTTCTTCAAGAGTTTATTGATATTTTTTCTGTTGGTTTTTTAGGCTCAAGTGAAGTGGCGCTTGGAGCAGTTTTAGATAAAAGACCGGCCACATTTTGGGTTTTAAGGGAAGTTTTACTAAAGAGCTGATGAGATCGACCCCCCAAAATAGGTAGAAACCAATTAGAGGATAATGTTTTTTTAACACATAATATTTAGAAATCACTAATTCCATTTTTATTTTTAGTGATTTGGGTGTGCTGCCACCGTGGTAGTGTTTGTAGGTTGTATCGGGCACTAAATAGGCAGATTTCCCTTTTTTATCAAGTCGCTTACAGATATCGGTTTCTTCATAGTAGAGAAATATTTTAGGATCAAAACCACCCACTGCATTAAAATCCGAAGCACGGAAAAACATAAACGAACCTGCAACTGTCTCGACCTTAAGGGGTTGTTTGTATGTTTTTCTAACATTGGGGTATTTGTTGGGATTTATCCATTGCAGTGCGGAACGTCCGAATAGCGCATACGCAGGAGAAATAAAATGGTTGAAACAAGCTTTGATTTCCCCACCTGAGTTGAGCATCTGTGATGTGGCTACGCCCACTTCAGGACGATTGTCCATAAATGATTTCATGGCCGACAAACAGTCACTTTCTAATATCACATCGCTATTGATAAAGGCATAATACTCACTATTGGCCTGCTCCACCCCCAAATTATTTCCCACTCCAAAACCAGTATTTACAGCACTTCGAATCCACCGAATATGTTCTTGATCTTTAAATTGTTTTAAGTAAGTCTCAAGCTTTTCATAACTTTTGACCTCCGATGCGTTGTCTACCACGATGATCTCATAACTCGTCTCTTTGGAGGTATATTTTAGTATACTTTCAATCAATCCAATAGTGAATTCTTCAAAATTATAATTGATGATGATGATGGCTACTTGATACACAATCGAAAAATAAACAAAAATCACACATAAAAGCGTTCTTGAATTGAATTTCTAGTGCATCAGTTGTAGCGCCTTCTAACTTTAAGAATCATGCTCCAATTTTTTGAGATAAGAATAAGCTAAATAAAAAAATAGGGAATCCACCCTCAATAATAAAAACTGAAGGATTAGGCTTTGTTTTTAGTTATTTTCTCTGAGGTTTGATGCATGATTAATTTATAGAACATTTGGTGCATACCAATTCTATCAATATTAAAAAAGGCACCTATCGGCTCATATCCCAATTTTGAGTAAAACAATGATGATTCAACCCTAGCATTTAACCACAGCAGCTCAATTTTTTGCTCTTTTAATTCGTTTTCGATAAACTGAATTAATTTTGATCCATAGCCTTGTTTTTGAAATTGATCTAATGTTGCGATCCCTCTTAATCTCATTGCTTTATATTTTGGAAAAATACAGCATTGTATGGGCAGCGCAGAAATCACTGATACAATACTGTCCCCTAATTCCAGCCCCAAATGAAGGGATGATGGATGATCGTCAAGCATAAAAAAACAATCCTCAATTGGTCTGCCTGGCCGAAGAACAGGATGTCTGACGTGGTAGGTCTCCACTGCTGTAAGTCTTTTTATTTCCATGTTTAAATATGACGAATATTTTATGGATGAAATAATTTTTGAATTTAATTATGGCCACCTCAGATCAATTTTCTTGGAACTTGACTCAATCATTTAAAGAATTAAGTAATAGGTACAAAAGGAGTTTATTCGAACTCTTTAATAAATAGGCTTATTTAACCCTTGAATCTCGGAGGTGCTGATATTCCTAAAGTCAAACCTTGGGTTTAGATTTGAGCTATATTTAACGTATTTCTGTACACTGTAAACCTTAAATCTGTTATATTGTATAAGCTTTAAATTACCAAAGATTGAAGGTTTTATCTTTTGAAAATTAAATATCATGTATGGCGCTCCAAAATTTACTATTTATTTTTTTCTTTCTTTTTTATTTATTGCCTGTGGCAATAATAATTATGATTCTCCACTTCAACAGTTGTGGTATGATGCATCTGCTTCGGTGTGGGAGGACGCCCTCCCGATAGGAAATGGGCGCTTGGGTGCGATGGTTTTTGGAAATCCAATTGTGGACCGTATTCAATTAAATGATGATTCTCTTTGGCCTCATGACTTGTCATGGGAGCACCCTCTCGGAAGACCAGAGGATTTGAAACGCATAAGAAAAATTCTTTTAAAAGGGGATGCGACCTTGGCGGATTCCTTGATGGTTCATTACTTCTCTAATAAATCCATTATATGTTCTCATCAAACTTTGGGGGACTTATTTTTGAATTGGAACCATTCTGAAGTTTCGGACTACAGGCGTTCGTTGGACCTTAGTACTGCGATAGCAAAAACTTTTTATAATACCCAGGGCTACGGTGTTACCCAAAAGGTATTTATCTCTCATCCAAATCAGGCCATAGTGGTAAAAATCTTATCGGATCATCCCGATGGCTTGAATGGAACAATAAATTTGAACCGTCCCCTCGACGAGGGAGAAAAAACAGTGAGTGTCAGCAGCCATGATAACCATATCGTTATGAAGGGAGAAGTCACCCAACGAGCAGGAAAATTTAAATCTCAACCGGCACCCATTTTATCTGGGGTTAAATTTGAAACCCAACTCTCTGCTCACAATAAGGGTGGTGAGATAAAGGCCGTTGATAGTGGTTTGTCTATAAACAGGGTAAAGGAACTCACACTTTATATCGTTAACAATACCGATTTTTATTCATCTGATTATGTTTTAAAAAACACCAAAGCTTTGGCAGCGGTTCAAGAGAAAAGTTATGCTGAGATGGAGCAAATACATGTAAAGGATCATCAGTCATTATTCAATCGCACTCAACTAAAATTGGAGGGTGATCCTGCCTTACGATTGTTGTCTACCGATCAGCGCTTGGAAAAAGTTAAAATGGGAGTAGTGGATCCTGAACTCAGTCAGCTTTTGTTTGATTACGGGCGCTACCTTTTGATCAGTTCATCGCGACCGGGTACGCTTCCTGCCAATCTTCAGGGGCTGTGGAATCAACACATAAACGCCCCTTGGAATGCAGATTATCATTTGAACATCAACTTGCAAATGAATTACTGGTTGGCGAATCTCACGGGTTTACATGAGTTGAACGAGCCCCTTTTTGATTACTTAGACCGATTGGTGGAAAGTGGTAAAATAACAGCAGAGAAAAATTTTGGAATGCGGGGAAGTTTACTTCCCCATGCTACCGACATTTGGGCGCCAACGTGGCTTAGAGCCCAAAAGGCCTATTGGGGAGTATCTTTTGGTGCTGGTGGATGGATGATGCAGCACTATTGGTATCACTATGAATTTACCAACGATAAAAAGTTTCTCAAAGAGCGTGCTTTTCCTGCGATGGAGCAGATTGTATTATTTTATTCCGACTGGCTGGTAGAAGATCCTCGAGATAAAACACTGATCTCTTTACCTTCTTCTTCTCCAGAAAATCGCTATATCGATGACTCAGGAGAGGCTGTAGCCTTGTGCCGCGGAAGTGCCATGGATCAGCAAGTGATCCATGAGATTTTTACCAACTACCTTGAAGCGAGTAAGATATTGGAGATCAGCACTGCGCTCACCAAAAAAATTGAAGTACAACGCGAGCAATTGAGGCCTGGTTTTGTGTTGGGAAAAGAGGGCAGAATATTGGAATGGGACCGCCCTTATGAGGAAAGAGAGCCAGGGCACAGACATATGTCACATCTTTATGGTTTTTACCCAGGAAAGCAAATAAGCAGTAGAGAACAGCCCAAACTTTTTGAAGCCGTCAGAAAAACATTGGATTACAGACTCGAAAATGGAGGTGCTGGAACAGGTTGGAGTAGAGCATGGTTGATCAATTGTTCCGCCCGTTTATTGGATGGCGAAATGGCGCACGAACACATTCAATTGCTCTTTAAAAAGTCGATATTTAAAAATCTTTTTGATGCGCACCCCCCATTTCAAATTGATGGTAATTTTGGTTTTACATCTGGCGTTGTTGAAATGTTACTCCAATCCCACGAAAGTTTTGGAATTAGACTTTTACCTGCTTTGCCCCAGGCATGGAAGAATGGAGCTGTAAAGGGGCTTGTCACAAGGGGGGGTATAATATTTGACATGGCATGGAAGGAGGGCAAGCTTCTAAAAGTGACCCTCAGCTCTCAAAAGGACCAAAAGGTCAAGCTCTTATATCAAAATCAAGAGTATCTTTTAGATTTGGAAAAAGGAATACCACTGATTTACAACTTTTAGCGACTGGGGGGCTGTTTATTTTTTGTCATAAGGTATTGTATTATACAAATCCCTTAAAATCTTATGCACTATCTTTGTCAAAATTTCATTTATGGCTTTAATCGCAGTAGCAGTGGGGATATTCCTTTTGATCAAAGGTGGAGATTGGCTCATGCAGGCTGCGGTTTCACTATCCCTTCGTTTTTCGATACCAAAGATTGTTATTGGTATGACAGTAGTATCTTTCGCTACATCTGCTCCAGAATTGATCGTCAGTATACAATCAGCCTTAGGGGGGCACCCTGATTTGGCCTTGGGAAATGTGGTGGGTTCAAATATTGCCAATTTGGGGCTCGTATTGGCCATCACGATTATGATTTCCCCAATAGATGTGACCAAGCGATTTTACACAACAGACTGGCCCATGATGATGTCGGCTTCGATTCTTTTTTACTTTTTTGTTATTTCAGGAAATAAAATAGTTGCCTACGAAGGCGCTATTCTATTCGGTTTACTCATCCTATTTTTGATTTATTTGATAAAACTCCAAGACAAAGTTGTTTTGGAGGATGGGTTAGAGGAGGGCGCACCCATGTCAGCTTTTAAAATGACCACGCTGCTACTTTTGGGTGGATTTTCCTTGTGGCTCGGTTCCGAAACATTAATTAAGGGAGCGGTGAGTATGGCCCAGTCACTCGGGGTAAGCGAGCGGATCATAAGCGTATCTATCGTTTCGGTGGGTACCAGTATACCTGAGCTTTCGGCTTCTCTCATTGCCATTATTAATAAAGAAAAAGCCATTTCTATTGGAAATCTTGTGGGCTCAAATGTTTTTAATATTATGGCAGTAATGGGCATTACCTCCATGATATCTCCAGTAGCCGTTCAGGATTTCGGATTGTTGAGTAACGATGTTTACTGGATGTTGGCGATTTCCTTTATTATTTTACCTATGGTATTTTTAAAAAGGAGGACTTCGGAGGGAAAAAAGCGACTCCGCTTAGGTACTATCGATGGGGTGGTTTTGATAATTCTTTACAGTTTATTTTTAATACCATTGTTGTGGTAAAAAAAATCCCGCACTAGGCGGGATTTTACTATTAAGATTAGTAATAATAAATATAGTATTAAATCTTAGCTGACTTGACTGTTTTAATAATTCTACTGGCTATTTTATATGGATCACCGTTAGAGGCTGGCCTTCTGTCTTCTAGCCATCCTTTCCATCCGTTTTCTACAGTCATTATAGGAATTCTTATGGACGCGCCTCGATCCGAAACACCATAACTAAATTCGTCAATGGATTGGGTCTCGTGCTCACCTGTCAATCGTTGGTCGTTGTCCGCACCATATACTTCTATGTGTTCTTTTACAACAGGACGAAAAGCTTCACATATTTTATCATAAGTCTCTTTCGATCCACAGGTTCTTAGCGTTTCATTGGAGAAATTGGCATGCATTCCTGAACCGTTCCAGTCAGTAGCACCCAATGGTTTAGGATGCCAGTCGATGGCCAATCCATACTTTTCTCCCAATCTTTCTAAAAGATATCTCGAGATCCAAATCTGATCCCCAGCATCTTTTGCTCCTTTTGAGAAACATTGATACTCCCACTGGCCTGAAGCTACTTCAGCATTAATTCCTTCTACATTGATACCCGCTTCTAAACATTGCTCAAGGTGCTCTTCGATCATCTCACGACCAAATGCATTTTTAGCCCCTACGGAACAATAGAATTGTCCTTGTGGAGTCTGATCTTTTGGAAAACCAAGAGGTAGGTTGGTTTCGGGATCCCATAGGAAATACTCTTGCTCAAATCCAAACCAAAAATCGTCATCATCATCGTCAATGGTAGAGCGTCCGTTAGAAACATGTGCTGATCCGTTGGCGTTTAATACTTCAGTCATCACCAAATATCCGTTCTTGCGATCGGGGTCTGGATAAATGGCTACTGGTTTTAGCAAACAGTCGGAGGAGTTTCCTTCTGCTTGCTGTGTTGATGATCCATCAAAAGACCACAAAGGGCATTCACTAAGGGATCCCCCAAAATCACTGACGATTTTTGTTTTGCTCCGCAAATTGGCTGTCGGTAAATAACCATCCAACCATATATATTCCAATTTAGACTTACTCATACAATTAAATTTATGTTGTTGATACAGTAAATGTATAATTTATTGACAATTCCCCTAATTTTTAGGTGTATAATTGCAATTGCTGTTATTCATTTTTATGAAGACGTTAATTTTTTTGGGGTAATTTTTCATTTTCATAAAATTCGAGGGTGCTTTTCTAAATTTTTTCATTTTAGACATATCTTTGTTTGAACCTCTTAACCTTTTTACAAATGAAATCTCTGAGAAAAAAAAGCTTAGAAAACCTTTTTAATAAACAGCCTCAATTTTTTGAAAGTAGTGAGAAATATTCTTCCCTTTATGCCAGTAATGTTTTTTCTGGTCGGACCATGGAGGAATACGTCAACAGAGATTTGTTAAATGAAGTAGAAAACGTCATACAAAAGGGAACTACGATTGGTCGTCCATTGGCAGATCAAATTGCTACCGCTTTGAAGGGGTGGGCGCTATCAAAAGGGGCAACACACTACACCCATTGGTTCCAGCCATTGACAGGTGGCACCGCAGAGAAACACGATGCATTTTTTGATCTTTATAACTCTGGAAATCCCATGGAAAGTTTTGATGGCAGCCAGTTGGTTCAACAGGAGCCCGATGCCTCAAGTTTTCCAAGTGGTGGAATTAGGAACACATTTGAGGCCAGAGGTTATACCGCTTGGGACCCAACCTCTCCGGCATTTATTTTTGGAAAAACGCTTTGCATTCCCACCATTTTTGTCTCTTATACTGGAGAAGCGCTGGATTATAAAACGCCATTACTGAAGTCCATTCAATCCCTGGACAATATAGCGACAGACATTTGTAATTATTTTGATAAAAACGTGAGAAAGGTCAATACTACATTGGGTTGGGAACAGGAGTTTTTTTTGGTTGATAAAGGATTAGCAAGCTCTAGACCCGATTTGATCATAACGGGGAGGACGCTATTCGGTCACCAGCCCTCTAAAGGTCAGCAACTGGACGACCACTATTTTGGATCAATTCCCCCGCGGGTCATTTCCTATTTGCAGGAGTTGGAATTCGAAGCCTACAAATTAGGGATTCCGTTAAAAACGCGACACAACGAAGTAGCTCCCGGTCAATTTGAGTTGGCACCTGTTTTTGAAGAGGCGAATTTATCGGTAGATCACAATTCATTGCTTATGGATTTAATGCATAAGATAGCTTCCAAACACGATTTTGTGGTTCTTTTTCACGAAAAACCATTTGAAGGAATCAATGGTTCTGGAAAGCATAACAATTGGTCCTTATCAACGGACACAGGGTTGAATTTATTGAGCCCAGGTAAAACTCCCATGAGCAATCTTCAATTCTTAACTTTTTTCATCAATACCATTGCGGCCGTTCTTTCTCAAGAGGCTTTGTTGCAAGCGTCAATATCCAGTGCAAGCAACGACCACAGATTGGGATCCAATGAGGCACCCCCGGCTATATTGTCAGTTTTTATCGGAAAAGAATTGACCAAGGTATTAGTGGACTTGGAGAACGTTTCCAAAGGAAAACTATCGCCTGAAGAAAAAACAGATTTAAAACTCAATGTGATTGGTAAAATTCCAGAGATCCTTTTAGATAATACGGATAGAAATCGAACCTCTCCTTTTGCCTTTACAGGTAATAAGTTTGAATTCAGAGCAGTGGGGTCAAAATCCAATTGCTCAAAATCGATTACGGTGCTCAATGCTTCGGTAGCTCAGCAGTTAAAAAAGTTTAGGCAAGAGATAGAATTCATGATAGAGAAAAAGGGCATGAGAAAAGACGATGCCATTTTCAATGGACTCAGAGACAACTTAAAAGGGATAAAAAAAATCCTTTTTGAGGGAGATGGATATAGTGATGAATGGAAGAAAAAAGCAAAACAACGGGGATTGAGCTTTAATAGTAATACTCCTCAGGCACTCCGAGCTTTAGTTTCTAAAAAAAGCATTTTGCTTTTTGAGCAAACACAAGTTCTGACGGAAAGAGAAGTCAAGGCCAGGTATTCAGTTGACCTCAAAGAATACATCATGCGAATCCAAATCGAGTCCCGGACTTTAGGGGATATCGCCCGCAATCATATTATTCCGACAGGAATAAAATATCAGAATGTTCTGATTGAAAATGTCAAAGGCTTAAAAGAAATCTACGGGGACCAATACCATGAGCACGCTGAGGTACAATTAAAACTAATTGAACGAATTTCAGGGCATATCAAGGAAATCAATCAAGGTATCTTGACGATGGTCAATACCCGAAAAAAATTAAATGAGATTGATAAGGAGCATGATAAAGCATCTGCTTATTGCGAACAAATATTACCCTTTTTGTTCGACATCAGGTACCATTGCGATAAATTGGAATTGGTAGTGGATGATAATTTATGGCCATTGGCAAAATACCGAGAATTGTTATTTTGTCGCTAATAAAAAGGTTGTCCATTTATCTGAAGGTTGCAGGAAAGTGTTAAATTTGATTTTCAATCGATAAAATGAGTGATAAAAGATATCACCTAAGAGGAGTCTCCTCCCAGAAGGAAGATGTTCACAGTGCCATTAAAAATATTGATAAGGGACTATTCCCTAAAGCTTTTTGCAAAATTATACCAGATTTTTTGACCGGTAGTGGAGACCACTGTTTGGTAATGCACGCTGACGGGGCGGGGACCAAGAGTGCTTTAGCCTATGCCTATTGGCGCGAAACAGGTGATTTGTCGGTCTGGAAAGGAGTTGCTCAAGACGCCCTGATTATGAACATTGACGATTTACTATGCGTTGGGGCAACACAGGACTTTATACTTTCTTCTACAATAGGAAGAAATAAAAACAAAATTCCAGCGGAGGTGCTGGCAGCTATTATCAATGGTACAGAGGAGCTGTTAGCAGATTTAGAGCAGAACGGAGTTTCCATTCACAGCACCGGTGGGGAAACCGCCGATGTGGGTGATTTGGTCAAAACGATTATTGTAGATTCTACGGTAACGGCCCGAATGAAAAAAGAGGATGTAATTGATAATGCCCGGATAAAAGCGGGTGATGTCATCGTTGGAATAGCCTCCTTTGGGCAGGCTTCTTACGAAAAGCAATACAACGGAGGCATGGGGAGTAATGGATTGACATCGGCACGGCACGATGTTTTTGGTTCTTCGGTCAGAAAAAAATTTCCTGAAACTTTTGACAATGAATTACCAGATAAATTGGTTTATTCTGGATCAAAAGAGCTAACTGATCCAACAGATACACCGCTCAATGTCGGGCAACTGGTGTTATCGCCTACCCGAACTTATGCACCCGTGATCAATAAAGTTTTCGATGAAGTAGGCCGGAAACAAATCCATGGGATGGTCCATTGTAGTGGGGGTGCTCAAACAAAAATTTTAAATTTTGTCGATTCACTTCACATTATCAAAGACAACCTCTTCGATTGCCCTCCGTTATTCAAATTGATACAGAAAGAATCGGGAACTTCTTGGAAAGAGATGTATGAAGTTTTTAATATGGGACACAGAATGGAGGTTTATCTCCCAGAATCCATCGCTCAAGATGTCGTCACAATTTCCAAATCATTCAATATTGATGCTAAAATCATAGGACATGTTGAAGGTCCTACGGAAAAAAAATTGTCTATTAAATCTCCTTACGGAAATTTTGAATATTAACTTAAATACCCACTGACACTCGGTTTTTTATATGAGAAACAACTTTTTTCTTTTGTGCTTAATTTTCCAAGGGGTAATCGCCCAAGAACGAGATGCACTTTTGGAAGGGTTGTTTGAGGACGAAATGTCTATTGAGCAACAAGTTTTACCGCAAAAAATGATTTTTACTCAATCGGTATTGTGGGGTAAAAATGGCCTATTTCGTAAAACAGGAATTTCGAAATTGTCAATAGCGCAAAGACAAAAAGAGCTGAAGGTTAGGAACGTAATGCTTAAAACCCACCAAATCATTGGTTATTTGACCTTGGCCGGTATGGTAGCACAGGGAATTATGGGGGGGAGGTTGTACAATGGAGATTATAAATTATATGATACACACAAAACCATGGGTGAATGGGTAACCGCATCTTATTTTACAGGGGCAGGACTCTCGCTTTTCGCTCCACCTCCATTGGTCAGAAAAAAAATAAAAGGGTTAAACTCTATAAAGGCCCATAAATGGTTAGCCTACATTCATTTTTCGGGAATGATCGCGACCAACGCTTGGTCAAAAGAGGATAGGGATTGGCATAAATATGCTGCTTATACTACTTTTGCAAGCTATGCTACTGCGATATTGGTTTTTAAATTTTAAAATTATATGAAAAGAATTTTATGTTGGATTATCGTAATGTTTTCATGGACGTCCACTGCACAAGACAAATGGATGCTGGATTCAGAAAATTCCATTATTATCTATGAAGCTTCGCACTTTCTTCACGACTGGTCAGGAATCAATGATAATGTAAAAGGGGTTTTGTTAGAGCAGGAGGGTAATTTCCAAAAAATAGCGATTGCAATGTACATAAGAGACTTCGATAGTAAAAATGACAATCGTGACAATAATGCACTGGAAATATTGGATGTTTTAAAATTTCCAAAAATCGAATTTTTTTCTGAGAAAATTACCACAGCAACAGATTCATTGTCATTCAATGGGGAATTGAGTTTCCATGGTATTAGATTGAATAAAACCATTTTTGCTTCTGCCAACGCTACTGAAAATACATTTGTATTGAAAGGAGCATTTAAAATGATACTCTCAGAATTTGAAGTTCCACTTCCCTCTTTTATGTTGCGAAAAATGGAGGATGAAATTGCCATAAAATATGCGTTACATTTTAAGAAACCCAATAGATAGTTTTAAAGCTTTAAATTTGTTTTATTCAGTCCATCTGTGATGATAGAAAAATTAGAAATTGTTTATCAAAGGTATAAAGAAGTTGCTGATTTGATCATCCAGCCAGATATCATTGCTGATCAAAAACGATACATCCAATTGAATAAAGAATACAAAGATCTGAGTAAAATCACCCAAAAGGCGGATGGGTATAAGTCTGTTTTATCGAATATTGAAGAAGCTGAAACGATGATTGAGGAGGAGTCTGATCCTGAAATGGTAGAGATGGCGAAACTCCAGTTGGAGGAGGCCAAAGGACAGCTGCCGGACTTAGAGGAAGAAATCCGATTTTTACTCATTCTAAAAGACCCGGAAGACGATAAAAATGTAGTAGTTGAAATCAGGGCAGGGACTGGAGGAGATGAGGCCAGTATTTTTGCTGGTGACCTTTACAGAATGTATACCAAATATTGTCAGGATCAAGGGTGGAAAGTCAGTCTTGTAGATTCAAATGAGGGCACAGCAGGAGGATTTAAAGAAGTGATTTTTGAGGTGTCGGGAGATGAAGTTTACGGTACCATGAAATATGAGTCTGGAGTCCATCGGGTTCAGCGTGTTCCTCAGACAGAGACGCAGGGGAGGGTGCATACCTCAGCAGCGACAGTGATGGTTTTACCCGAAGCAGAAGAGTTCGATGTTGAGATTAATATGAGTGAAGTCAGAGTGGATTACTTCTGTTCCTCAGGACCCGGAGGCCAATCTGTAAATACTACCTATTCTGCCGTTAGGCTGACCCATGAGCCAACGGGTATTGTCGCCCAATGTCAAGACCAAAAGTCACAACACAAAAATAAAGAAAAAGCACTTAAGGTATTGCGATCCAGACTCTATGAATTGGAACTCAATAAAAAATTAGAGCAGGATGCAGAGAAGCGCAATTCCCTTGTATCTTCCGGAGATCGTTCTGCAAAAATCAGAACCTACAATTACCCCCAAGGGCGTGTAACTGACCACCGCATAGGATTAACACTCTATGATCTTCAAAACATCATTAAAGGGGACATCCATAAATTGGTGGAAGAGCTGAAACTTTATCAAAATACACAAAAACTAAAGGAGGCGGGAGAAACATTATGACCAAAGCATTACTTTTTGAACAAATCCAAGCCAAGAAATCCTTTTTATGCGTAGGTCTTGACGTTGATAAAGATCGAATTCCAGCGCATTTGAGAACTGACCCTGATGGTATCTTTAAATTTTGCAAACGAATTATCGAGGTCACAGCACCCTATTGCGTTGCCTACAAGCCTAATATTGCCTTTTTTGAGGCCTATGGAGTCACGGGATGGCATGCCTTGGAAAAAGTAATGAAACTTTTAAATCAAGATTACTCCCATATATTCTCCATTGCTGATGCCAAAAGATCAGACATTGGTAACACGGCAAAGCGTTATGCCAAAGCTTTTTTTGAAGCATATAATTTTGATGCGATAACCATTGCTCCTTATATGGGTAAGGATTCTGTTGAACCATTTTTAGACTTCGAGCAAAAGCATGCGATAATATTAGCATTGACCTCCAATGACGGCGCCTCGGATTTTCAACTTATAGATATTGGGGAGAAAAAATTATACCAACAAGTCATTGATACATCTAAAACATGGAAAAATGCTGACCGTTTGATGTACGTTGTAGGTGCGACAAAAGCCGAGGCCTTACGCGATGTTAGAAGTATGGTTCCAGACGAATTCCTGCTTATTCCTGGGGTAGGCGCTCAGGGTGGAAGTTTAGACGAAGTTGCCGAAAATGGACTAAACGACCAATGTGGTCTGTTGGTTAATTCATCCAGAGGGATTCTTTATGCGTCTTCAGACGACAACTATGACGAGGCAGCAGCAATTGTTGCGCAGGGATTGCAGGAACAAATGGCTTTTCACCTCAGAAAAAAAGGATTGATATGATGCTTCATTACAGTACACATAACACCAAAAAAGAGAATGCCCCATGGATAACATTTGTTCATGGTGCAGGAGGCAGTAGTGCCATTTGGTTCAAGCAAATTCGTTTTTTTTCAAAGTATTACAATCTATTACTCATCGATCTAAGGGGGCATGGTGCTTCTCAAGGTCTGATCAATAACCCTTTTAAACCCAAATATTCTTTTGAAACCATAGCGGATGATATTTTTGAGGTGATGGATCATGTTAAAATTAAAAAGTCACATTTTGTAGGGATTTCTTTGGGTACTATTTTGATCCGTCAATTGGCGGAGATGCAGCCCGAGCGCGTAGATAAGATGATTATGGGAGGCGCTATTTTAGAGTTGAATCTCAGATCTAGGATTCTCATGTTTTTTGGAAATATCACCAAATCGATATTGCCGTATATGTGGCTCTACCATTTTTTTGCTTTTATAATAATGCCCAACAGTAACCATAGGGACTCCCGTATTCTTTTTATCAGAGAGGCCAAAAAACTATATCAGAAAGAATTTATCCGATGGTTTAAACTCACCTCCGAGCTCATTCCTAAGCTCAAGATTTTTAGAAAGGTGTCCATTGATATTCCTACCCTTTATATAATGGGGGAACAAGATTATATGTTTCTGCAATCTGTAAAAAAGGTGGTCGAAGATCATCCATTGTCCAAATTGTTAATATTAGAAGAGTGTGGGCATGTGGTCAACGTCGAAAAACCAGAAAAATTTAACGATGGGATGTTGCAGTTTCTAAAAAACTAAATCAGGAGAATACCACTGTTTTGTTCCCATAAACCATTACTTTTCTGTTGCAATGTAGCTTCAGGGCGCGGAGCAGAACAATCCTTTCTAAGTCCCTTCCTTTTTCAATAAAATCAGCAATGGAGTTCAAATGGGTAACGCGGGTAATGTCTTGCTCGATGATGGGTCCTGCGTCTAGTTCCTCAGTTACATAGTGGCTGGTAGCGCCTATGATTTTAACCCCTCTTTCAAAGGCAGAATGATAGGGTTTAGCTCCAGGAAATGCTGGAAGAAAGGAGTGGTGTATGTTGATGATTTTGTGGGTGTAGTGTTCAATTAACTTAGCAGATACAATTTGCATATAACGCGCTAATACAATAAAATCGACTTTGTGTTTTTTCATTATGGCCAGTTGCTCTAACTCTGCCTGCGCTTTATTCTCCTTGTGGACCACTATGTGATAGAAAGGGATCTCAAATCGTTTGGCAATAATTTCTAAATCTGGATGATTACTGATTATAAACGGGATTTCGGCCTCTAATTCACCCGAGTGGTGCTTGGCCAAGATATCATAAAGACAGTGATCGTATTTGGAAACAAAAACCGCCATTTTGGGTTTTTGACCTTTTAAATAAAAATCACAATGCAATGAAAAATGCGAACCTAACTCCAGGTTAAAACTAATTTTAAAATCATCAAAGTTAAAGTTTGGACTTACAAAATCACATTCGACGCGCATAAAAAAAGTAGCATTGGGTCGATCCACATATTGGTCAATGTAGGTGATGTTTCCCTGTTTTTGGTGAATAAAATTGGTCACACCAGCAATAATACCTTTCTGATCAGCGCAATACATCAAAATTGTGATCTGATTCATAATTTTTTTTTCAAAAATAGCGATTCACTTTGTTAGCACAATATTTTCTATGTTTTTATTATTCCAATAAAAAAGCCTCCCGGACAAAGAGGCTTTTTTTATTGCAATGGTTTAGAATATTTATCCTTCATTGACCCTAAAGTCACCGTAGGCTTCCATCCCGTGTTCAGAAAGGTCTAAACCGTTTATTTCTTCTTCTTTATCCACTCTCAAGCCCGTTGTAGCCTTGACGATGAATAAAATAATAAATGAGGTGATTACACAAAAAATACCGACGACACCGATTCCGATTAATTGTGCTATCAATTGGTCTACTCCTGCTATCGCCCCAAATATTCCAACCGCTAATGTTCCCCAAATCCCACAAATCAGGTGAACCGAGACGGCACCAACAGGGTCATCCAATTTTAATTTATCGATTAAAGAGATGCCGAGAACAACAATTACACCTGCAATCAATCCAATTAAAATAGCGTCAGTAGGACTCATTTGATCTGCGCCAGCAGTTATGCCTACTAGTCCACCAAGAACACCATTCATAAACATGGTTAAATCAAAATTTTTGTAAAGCACGTTTGAAAAGAAAGCAGCGGCTACTCCACCAGCTGCAGCAGCCAAAGACGTGGTAACCAATGTAAGTGATGTCAACTCAGGGTCTGCGGAAAGTACAGAACCACCGTTAAACCCAAACCATCCTAACCATAGGATAAAAACACCTGCAGAGGCTATGGGCAGATTGTGGCCAGGTAGCGCTTGTGGTTTCCCATCTTTATCAAATTTTCCAATTCTTGCACCCAAAAGATAAATGGTTATAAGGGCTCCCCATCCTCCAACGGAGTGCACTAGAGTAGATCCTGCGAAATCATAGAATCCCAATGCGTCAAGGAATCCTCCTCCCCACTTCCAAGAACCGACAATTGGATATACCAAGCCGACATAGAGTATAGAGAAAAGCATGAATCCTGAAAGTTTAATTCTTTCTGCTACAGCACCAGAAACAATGGTGGCAGCGGTTGCGGCGAACATCCCTTGGAAAAGAAAGTCGGTCCACCAGGTATAACCTCCGTCAGCATATCCAAATCCCATTCCTCCTTCTGGAGCAGCGATTCCTAATCCAGCGAATTTAAGGATTCCCATCTCTCCGTCTTCAAATCCGGGATACATGAGATTGAAACCTCCTATGCAATACAATAAGAGTCCAACGGTAATTACAAAAAAGTTTTTAAATAAAATATTGATGGTGTTTTTCTGTCGGGTTAATCCGATTTCCAGAAAGGAGAATCCTAGGTGCATAAAAAACACCAAGGCTGTACATATCATCATCCATACATTGTTTATTGTTAAAATAGTAGTTTCCATAATTGTTTGAATTGTTAGTTTAATGATTCGTTTCCACTTTCACCGGTCCTAATTCTGTAAGCTTCCTCAACTGGTAAAATAAATATTTTACCATCACCAACTTTATCAGTTGCTGCGGTGGCTAATATGGCATTGATTGTCTTTTCGACAAAACCTTCAGAAACTATAATAGAAATATACCTCCTTTGTATCTCAGAGGTGCTGTAGGATATACCACGGTATACGTGCCCCTCCTTTTCATTACCAACTCCTGTTACGTCCCAGTAACTGAAGAAATTTACTTCAACGCTGTGTAGCGCCTGTTTTACTTCATCAAACTTGGATTTACGAATAATCGCTTCGATTTTTTTCATTTATAAATGATTTAATTATTTGTTTTTAAAAGCTTAAAAGATTTGATATAATATTTATGGATAGGATCTTTTCTTTGTCCCGTCTTAAAATGTTTTTATTTGACTCAAAGCTTTTGAATGTTAGTTTTTTTTTGAATCTTTTAAGGGAATAAAAAAACCCCTTGGATCAAATCCAAGAGGTAAATTTAAAAAATATAATTCAATCTTTGAAATTGTTACTTACTTAGAAAGAATAAATGGCTGCAACTACAAATGAGCTGATGCTATCTGTATCGGCACCGTCAAACAAAATTTTGTCTGATGCAGTATCCACTCTGAATTCAGGCTTGAACATGAAGTTTCCTGAGGTGAAGCTACCGGTTAAGGTAAATGAAGAATTATCAAATTCTCCAGTTCCTGCACCTATACCAACAGGGACTCCATTAACGTAAGTGCCAATTGCACCGTAGTTGTCATCTGTGAAAGATTCAAATCTAACCCCAAGAGCAAAAGAATCAGAGAAAGAATACTGTGGGTATACCGCAACACCACTAAAATCACCGCCATCAGAGGAATAACTAGTAGCGTTAATTCCGAAGAAGAAACTATCTGTTATGTCAAACCCACCAGTGAAATCGATTTGTGTCTGATTAGCAGCACCACCACTGATAAAGTTAATATACTGTCCAAATAGGCCCAATTGTGCTCCAAATACATTATCAGCTCCACTTGCAGCTTGGTATTCTGTTGAGTCTGTCTCATTGAAAACACCTAGCATGAGTGAAACATTGTCAGAAACAGCTATGTCAGCTTTAATACCTGTATGTGAGAAAGGACCATAAGAGAACATATAAGAGGTAGAATAGTTAAAGTTTGCAGCTGGAGAGATAACCTCATAACCAAGGAAAGTATTAAAGTTTCCTAAAGTAATAGTTAATCCATCACTCAAATTGTAATAAGCATACAACTGGTTTACAATCGGAGTTGATCCGTCTGCTGATCCAAAAACTGCATCATTACCTCTATTACCAAATACAAAATCAGCAACAAATCCTGACTTCTCTCCTTCATATGACATAATTACATTGGCCATACCAAGTGCAAATCCGTTTAAGTTTGCAAAAGATGTAAATGGTGCATATTCAGAACTCCTGTAATAGGTGTCAATAGAACCACTTATAGCAAAAGTTGGTTCAGGTACTTCTTCTTCCTGTGCATAGGCAGTGAAGGAAAGAAGAAATGCCATTGTTGATAAAATAGTGTTTTTAATTAAATTCATAATAATATTGTTTAAATTGATTAATAACGTTAGGGTTAATATTTATTTTGTGTTGTCTTTAATCCAAGCTTCAAATCCACCGCCTTCAAAACCTCCGATGCCGTGCTCAGTTTCATCTAAACCTTTTATTTCGACCTGTTCTGAAACCCTTAAGCCAATAGTTGCTTTGAGTACTCCAAATCCGATTAATGCTGCCACTGTGGCCCAAACACCGTATGCTAAAACTCCAATAGCTTGTATGCCAAATTGTGAGGCGCCACCACCATTTAATAATCCAATGCCAGTATCACCATCTACACCCCATAGACCAATTACCAGGGTTCCCCAAGCACCAACAACTCCGTGCGCTGAGGCCGCTCCTACAGCGTCATCTATTTTTAGGACCTTATCGATGAATTCGATGGAGAAAACAACAATTATACCACCAAACAATCCAGCAAGAAATCCTCCACCGAAAGTCATATTTCCGCACCCAGCTGTTATAGCTACAAGACCTGCAATAACTCCATTTAATGTCATCCCAAGATTAGGTTTTCCGTCTTTAATCCAAGTCACAGACATTGCACCTACAGCACCAGCTGCAGCAGCAATATTCGTCACCATCACAACAGCAGAAGCGGCAGCAGAATCGTCACCTCCCCAGGCCAGTTGAGAACCACCGTTAAAACCAAACCAACCTAACCATAGGATGAATACGCCTAGTGCACCAAGTAAAAGGTTGTGCCCTGGAATAACGTTAGATTTTCCATCTACATATTTTCCTAAACGGGGACCTACCATCCATGCGCCTACAAGAGCCGCCCATCCTCCAACAGAATGGACAATAGAAGATCCAGCAAAATCAATAAAACCTAAGTTGGCCAACCAACCGTCACCGTTCCACTGCCATCCACCAGAAATAGGGTAAATAATTGCAGTTAAGAAAATAGTAAATAATACATAAGTTGTATATTTTGTTCTACCTGCTATTGCTCCTGAAACAATAGTAGCTGCTGTAGCACAAAATACAGTCTGGAAGAAAACATCATGCGGTCCATCTCCAGGATTGAAAAAAATGTCTGAAGTAGCTATCCAACCATTGGAAGCACCATACATAAGACCATAACCGATAATCCAATAAGATATTGTACCTACTGAAATGTCAAGAATGTTCTTCATTGAAATGTTTACCGCGTTCTTGGAACGGGTAAAACCTGACTCTACTAAAGTAAATCCTGCTTGCATGAAGAAAACCAAAATTCCCGATAATAGAATCCATAGCATTGTAAAATCATCATTGACTTCTACAGCTGCTATCAAACTAGTTAGTGAAAGATTTAACATAATATATTAATTTTAGATTCCAAACATAGCTTAATCGACACAGTGATGCCAAACAGAAAGGGGGTCAAAAAGTAATTTTTGCTATTTAAAAAAAATACCCCCCAAAAAAATAGGGGGGTAACAAAATTTTAATAAAAAAATTATGAATTTCTCAACAAATCATTAAAAATACTTTTGGAATACAAATCCAAGGTATATCATTCCCATTCCGGTGATCAAACTGATGATGGCATAAGTGAGCATTAATCCCAATTCACCACTTCGAATCAAGCCTAGATTCTCGTTGGCAAAAGAAGAAAAAGTAGTGAATCCGCCACAAAAACCAATAGTTCCCAATACAACCCATGAAGACTGGGGCTCATTTCCGTTTTTTAAAATGTATCCTAGGAAAACCCCCAACATAAAACACCCTAACACATTGGCGGTAAAAGTACTCCATGGGAATCCTTTTCCAGAATAAGGCATCCAGTTCCCAATCATATACCTGATTGCAGATCCTGCACCTCCGCCCAAAAAAACAAGTAAAATTTGTTTCATGCTCAATTAGGTTTGCTGGGTAAAATACTTAATCAGAAAAAGCGCTGCGATGGTAATTAAGAATACGATTAAGATTCGTAAACTTCCTCTGTAATGTAATTTGTGATTCTTCAAATCTTTACTGTATGAGAAAATCATAATACCTATGAAAGTGATCACAAAAAATACTGCAAACAATAGTTGCCCTTTACTGAACATTTTTATTTTTTGCCTAAATTAGGAAAAAACATTGACCTCTTTAAAACCACAGATAAACAGAAATGATTAAAAATGTAATTAATGACGTAGCCCAATTTCATAATGCTTTTGGAATTGACTCAAAAAACCATCCCACGACCGATATTCCAAAACAAACCGTTTCACTTCGTTACAATTTGATGAAGGAAGAAAATGACGAATATTTAGAAGCGGCGCAGAACAACGACCTGATAGAAGTGGCCGATGCACTGGGGGATATGCTCTATATATTGTGTGGAACCATACTGTCTCACGGGATGCAAGACAAAATAACGGAGGTTTTTCATGAGATACAGCGCAGCAATATGAGTAAGCTGGGGTCGGATGGGAAACCCATTTACAGAGCAGATGGAAAGGTGTTAAAAGGCCCGAATTATTTTAAACCCGATATAAAATCGATTTTGAACAAGGGGTGAGCTATACCTCAAACCTCCAGCCGTGAGGATCGCTGGTCAAATTATATTGGATGGACATTATTTGTTCTTTCAGCTTTGAAGCAACGGGATCGCCTATTTCAGGAAGCTTGTAGTTTACTCCTTGGTAACCAAAACTTTTTATAGGATTGATGACCACAGCCGTTCCACTTCCAAACATTTCTCTAAGGGAATTGTTTTTTGAAGACGCTACGATTTCTGAAATTTTTATAGGCCTAACATCTACTTCAATTCCAGCATCTTTAGCAATTTGAATTACACTTTTTCTGGTTATTCCGTCGAGAATACGGTCATTTGTAGGGGCCGTTAAAAGTTTGTCACCAATCCTAAAGAATATATTCATGGTGCCTGCTTCTTCCAAATACTCATGTGACTTTGCATCGGTCCAAACAATTTGTTGATACCCTTGCTCTTGGGCCAGTGATGTGGGGTAGAATTGAGCAGCATAGTTTCCTGCAGCTTTGGTAAAACCAATTCCTCCATCTGCAGCCCTACTGTACTCTTCCGCAATCAATACATTGACTTCCCTGCCGTAGTAGGCTTTTACAGGGCAGCAAATAATGATAAACATATACTCCTTTGCAGGAGAGGCTTGAACGCCTGCCTGACTGGAAAAAACAAAGGGACGTACATATAAAGAATTTCCAAATCCAGGTTTAATCCAATCATTATCTATTTTCAACAATGTTTTTAGTCCGTCGAAAAAATATTCCTTGGGAAATTTTGGAATTTGAAGACGAACGGAAGATCGATTGATTCTCTTAAAATTTTCATCGGGACGAAAAAGCCAAACTTTACCACCATCATCCTTGTAGGCTTTCATTCCCTCAAAAACAGCCTGACCGTAGTGGAGGACACTCATTGAAGGCTCAAAGGAAAGTGGTTGATAGGGGAGTACTTCGGGAGTTTGCCATTGCCCTTCTTTGTAATTACAGACAAACATATGGTCTGTAAATACTGATCCAAAGGATAAATTTTCAAAATCCACATGGTTTAATTTAGAAGCCGAAGTTTTCTCTATCTTCATTTTTGATAAAATATGTTCAAAATTACTTTTTTTAGTTTAAATATTTTTCATCAAATCTTGTTATTTGACCATAAATGACTAATTATTTGTATTTTTTGAAATGGATAAAACAAAATTTTTGAAGTTTTATTTTTAATCATTTTAAATTTTATGTCAATCAAAAACCTCACCAAAAAAAATATAACTACAGCTGATGGTTCTACAACCATTTATATTGAAGAATTGAGAGAAACCTATCATTCCAAATACGGTGCCATAACAGAGTCTGATTATGTCTACATAAAAAAGGGCTTAGTGTACTGGTTAGAAAAAAACAATAAAAGTTCCTCTAGCATATTTGAAATGGGATTGGGAACGGGACTGAATGCCTATTTGACTTATGTATTTTCACAAGAACGAAAATTGGATTGTAACTACACTTCTATAGAGAATTTTCCATTGACACCAAATAATCTTAATTTAGTCCTATTTAAAGCCTCAATTCCTTCAGAAGAACACCATCATTTTTTTGATCACTTACACCAATGCTCATGGGAGGAATTGCAAACTCTTCACCATTTTAATTTTAAAAAAATAAAGCAAGATTTTATGACTTTTGAGACCAAACAGCGCTATGATGTGATGTATTATGACGCTTTTGGATATCATGCTCAATCCGACCTCTGGCAGGAAGAGGCGCTTAAAATCTCCTATGATCTTTTACGACCTGGTGGTGTGTGGGTGAGTTATTGTGCCAAAGGGGTGGTGAGGCGAGCACTTCAAAACATTGGTTTTATTGTTGAACGACTCGAAGGTCCACCTGGAAAAAGGGAAATGTTGAGAGCCGTAAAGGAGGTTTAGTTTATTTTTGTTAAAAGTTTGTATGATGATTGTGCATTTTTTTATTCAAAAAATAATTTGAGTCTGGCGCTCCATTTAGCATTTTATGATGAGTGATTAAACAAGAGTGATATTATGAAATTATTGATTACAGGTGGGACTGGATTGGTGGGAAGAAATATAATTGCCGAAGCTCAAAACAGGGGCGTTAAGTTACATTACCTTACAACTGACAAGAGGAAAATCATTTCAGATGATGCTGTGAAAGGGTTTTATTGGAACCCAAAGCAGGATTTCTTGGACCAAAAGTGCTTTGAAGGTGTGGACACTTTAATCCATCTCGCCGGTGCAACCATTTCCAAGCCCTGGACCCCTAAAAATAGGAAAGAGATTATGGAGAGTCGTGTAATCACCAGTCGCATGTTGTCTCAATCCATGAAGCATGAAAAGATAAAAATGAAACAAATCATGTGCGCATCTGCTATCGGAATATATCCCAACAGTTTTGAGGATACTTTAACAGAAAATAGCACGGAAACTCCTGAAAATTTTTTGCAGGAGGTTACCCAAGCTTGGGAGCAACAGTCTCATGCAATGTCCGATTGTACAGATCATTTGAGTATTTTTAGAATCGGACTGGTGTTGGCCAAAGATGAAGGGTTGTTGGCAGAATTGAGTCAGCCGGTGAAGTTGTTTTCAGGAACGGCTTTTGCAACTGGAAAACAATGGCAAAGTTGGATTCATATCAACGATTTATGTCAGCTGTTTTTATTTGCCGCTCAAGCGGGCTGGGAGGGTACATACAATGCCGTTGCACCCAAGCCTGTGAGACAAAGAACCCTAATAAAAGAGCTGGGTCGTGTACTTCGCCGACCGGTTTTTTTACCCAACATTCCTGGAGCCATAATTAAATTAGTTATGGGAGAACGTTCTGTATTGATCTTGGGAAGCCAAAAGGTCAGTTCAGAGCTTGTCGTGTCCAAGGGTTTTTCTTTCAAGTATTCTTTACTTCCCGAAGCTTTAAAAGATTTATACGGTTAGAAAAGATGACATTTTGACAAAAAAATTGAGTTGGCAGTAATTTTGAAATAAATTAATTAAATATAAGTGATGGCAGAAAAAAAGTCAAAGCCCAAAGCAAAAATAAATCCCAAAAAAACCGCCACTGGAAAGGCGAATCCCAAAAAGGGAAAGCCTGATTCAGTAGAGCAGCTAAAAAATAATTTGGCGCAGGAACAGGAAAAATACCTGAGGTTATTTGCTGAATTTGAGAATTTCAAAAAACGAACTTCCCGCGAGCGCATTGAACTTTTTAAGACTGCAGGACAAGAAGTAATTTCTTCCCTACTCCCAATACTAGACGATTTTGAAAGGGCCTTAAATAACACCCTTGAGCAGCAAAATAAAGAAATAGAAGGTTTTGTATTGATCCAAAACAAATTGAATGACATCATGAAAAGTAATGGGTTGATCGCTACAGAAACAAAAATAGCAGATACTTTTGATGCTGAGATACATGAGGCGATCACGCTTATTCCAGCCGCAGATGCAGCTCAAAAAGGTAAAATCATTGACATCACTGAAAAAGGTTATCAACTAGGCGATAAAATAATTAGATTTCCAAAAGTAGTCGTGGGGCAATAAGCTATGAAAGAAGATTATTACGAAATATTGGGCCTGGTAAAAGGAGCCTCTGCTGGAGAGATAAAAAAGGCCTACCGCAAAAAGGCCATTGCATTCCATCCAGATAAAAACCCTGGAGACAAAGAAGCAGAAGCTAATTTTAAAAAAGCAGCTGAGGCCTATGAGGTTTTGAGTGATCCGCAAAAGAAGTCACAATACGACCAGTACGGTCATGCAGCATTTGAATCTGGAGGTTTTGGATCTGGCGGTATGGACATGGACGATATTTTCAGTCAATTTGGAGATATTTTTGGCAGTGCATTTGGTGGGAGTAGTTTTGGTGGATTTGGTGGTGGATTTGCACAATCCCAAGCCAGAGGAAAAGGAAGCAATCTCAGAATTAGAGTCCAGCTTGACCTCAATGAGATCGCAGAAGGCGTTGAAAAGAAAATAAAGGTCAAAAGAAAAGTCCAAGCCCCTGGTGTGAGTTATACTACTTGCGGTACTTGTAAAGGACAGGGCCAGGTAATGCGAGTGACCAACACTATTTTGGGAAGGATGCAAAGTGCCTCTACTTGTCCTACTTGTAAGGGCTCAGGCAAAGTTTTGTCCAACCGACCCCCTGGGAGTGATGCCAATGGAATGATCGAGGATGTTGAAACAGTATCCATTAAAATTCCAGCAGGCGTGGAGGACGGTATGCAGCTAAAAGTAACTGGAAAAGGAAATGAAGCCGCAGGAAATGGTATATCTGGTGATCTTTTGGTGTTGATTGAGGAAAAGGATAACGACACTTTTGTTAGAGAAGGAAACCACCTTCACTATGACTTGTACATCAGTATTTCAGAAGCTATACTTGGTGTTTCCAAAGAAATAAATTTGTTGGAAGGCAAGGTTCGAATTAAACTTGAATCTGGAATTCAGTCTGGTAAAACTTTACGGCTTCGAGGAAAAGGAATTCCGGACCTCAATAGCTATGGGAAAGGTGACCTTTTGGTACATGTCAACGTTTGGACGCCCAAAACCATTAACAAAGAGCAAAAACAATTTTTTCAGAAAATGCTCGAGGACGACAATTTCACCCCCAATCCAGACAAATCAGATAAATCCTTTTTTGAGAAAGTTAAGGACATGTTTGCCTAGATAAATCTAGTTCAGAAAAAATATTTATATTTGATTAACACTATTCTAAAGTGTTATTTCTTTTTCATAGCAATTTTTTCCCATCCTTAGAAATAAGGATGGGTTTTGTTTTTGTTATATCTTAGTAGTGATTTATTCACATGGAAAAAATAATTGATTTTTTTAATTATAAAATAAGAATAGGAAGCGATATTATTTTGACACCCAAATCGATTTTGGCCATCATCGCAGTATTTTTTCTGACCCATCTTTTTCTTAAAATTTTTAAAAAAATTGTATTCAGGACTTTGAATAACGATACTAAATTAAAGTTCAGAGGCGTATTTACATTCATTAACTACTCTGTTTATCTCGTTGTAATATTAATAACGCTGGACAATGTTGGCGTTGAGATTAACGCCATTTTTGCTGCCTCCGCTGCTCTTTTGGTAGGTATTGGTTTGGCTTTACAGACACTGATTCAAGACATTTTCTCTGGTATCTCAATTTTGTTGGACAAAACAGTACATGTCGGAGATATCATTCAAGTGGATGGTCAAGTTGGAAAGGTGGAGAATATTATGCTTCGAACTACTAGGGCTGTCACCAGAGACAATAAAGTACTGATCATACCGAATCATAAATTTTTGACCTCTATCCTTTACAATTGGACTGAAAATGGTTCCTTGACCAAGGAGATTATTGATTTTGGTGTCGCATACGATACAGATATTAAACTATTAAATGATGCTGTAATTGAAATTGCAAAAAGTCATCCAAAAGTATTGACCAAGCCAGCACCCTTTCTTCTTTTCGAAGACTATGGAGACAGTGCTTTGATGTTTCAGCTCTTTTTTTCCATGAACAACAGTTTTGAAGCCAATCTTGTTAAGAGTGATCTCAGATTTCAAATTTTTGAAAAATTAAAAGCTTTAAATATTGAAATCCCTTTCCCCCAAAGAGTGGTTACTTTTAAAAACAATCCCTCAAGTAAAACATGAAAAAACTACTTTTAATTGAAGATGAAGAGCCCATAAGGAGGGTGTTAGTTCGAATTTTGTCAGAGGAAAACGACGATTATCGGATAACAGAATGTGAAGATGGGAAATCTGGGTTTAACACACTAAAGAAAGAAGACTTTGATTTGGTATTGTGTGACATCAAGATGCCTAGAATGGATGGAGTTGAGGTTTTGCAAAAGACTAGAGAGGAGGGGATAAATGTGCCATTTATAATGCTCACAGGCCATGGCAATGTTTCAACCGCTGTTGAAGCCATGAAATCTGGAGCCTATGATTTTATATCCAAGCCACCTGACTTAAACCGACTTCTGACTGCTGTGAGAAACGCATTTGAGATAAAAAATTTGGTACAAGAAAACAAAAGTCTTAAAAAAAGAATTGCCAAAAAATATAAAATCATTGGCGCATCAGATCAAATCCATGAAATCCATAAATTGATAGAAAAAGTTGCCCCAACCGATGCCAGAGTATTGATAACTGGTGAGAATGGAACGGGGAAAGAGTTGGTTGCGCATCATTTACATCAAAAAAGTAATCGATCTACCCATCCTTTTGTGGAGGTAAATTGTGCTGCTATCCCCTCTGAGTTGATTGAAAGTGAACTTTTTGGACACCTGAAAGGCGCCTTTACTTCTGCCATTAAAGATCGGCCTGGAAAATTTGAAATGGCCAACAGTGGTACTTTATTCTTGGATGAAGTGGCAGATATGAGTTTGGCCGCGCAAGCAAAAGTATTAAGAGCCCTACAAGGGGGTAAAATTCAGCGTGTAGGTGGAGACAAAGACATAATGATTGATGTAAGGGTGATCGCCGCTACCAATAAAAATTTAAACGAAGAGATCAAAAATGGCAGGTTCAGGGAAGATCTATACCACCGTTTGGCGGTAATATTAATTAAAGTTCCACCACTGAAAAATCGAAAAAATGACATTCCACTATTGGTAGATTATTTTTCCGATCACTTAAGAAATGATCAGGGTCTCGAAACAAAATCTTTCTCTAAAGGGGCCATCAATAAGTTGATGGATTACCCTTGGACAGGAAATATTAGAGAACTTAGAAATGTTGTTGAACGTCTGATGATTCTAGGCTCAGATCCCGTCACAGAGGAAGACATTCGGCAATTTGCTTCCAAACCTAATGCTTAGTTAATTATGAGAAAAACCTTAATCCTGTTTTTATTTGGTTGCCTTTTTTTGAATGGTCAACAAAACAGAACCATAGCCGATGGAGTTGCATTTTTATACAACGAATCACTAACCAATGGTAAAAGCTACGATTGGCTGGACCAGTTAAGCAATCAGATAGGGGGCAGGTTGTCCGGCTCACTAAGTGAGGCATTAGCAATAGAGTGGGCCAAAGAAGAGCTTGAAGCCCTTCCTTTAGATTCGGTGTGGTTGGAATCAGTAATGGTTCCCAAATGGGTCCGAGGCACCTTCGAGTATGCGAATATTGAATCCAGCCCCGGTAACACCATTAATGTCAATATCTGTGCCTTGGGCGGTTCCATTGCGACGCCCTCAATCGGTATCAAAGCAAATATCGTTGAGGTAAAGGGAATTGAGGAATTGGCACAGTTGGGTGAAAATAAAATAAGGGAAAAAATTGTTTTTTATAATCGTCCCATGCAAAACAGCCTTGTCAATGCATTCGAAGCTTACGGAAATGCTGTGGACCAAATATATAATGGAGTTGCTGAGGCTGCAAAGTTCGGTGCAGTCGGTGTTATCGTTCGTTCTTTAAATTTCAGACTGGATGATTATCCACATACAGGAACCATGAGCTATGGTGAGCTGCCCATCAACAAAAGAATTCCTGCTGCTTCCATCAGCACAAATGATGCAGAACTGTTGAGCTCGATGATCGCTTTAAACCCAAATATTAGATTCTTTATAAAACAAAACTGTAGGAATTACCCTGAAGTAAAATCTTTTAATGTAATTGCCCAAATCGATGGGAGTGAATCTCCTGAAAATATTATTATGGTGGGGGCCCATTTAGATTCTTGGGATTTAGGTGATGGTGCTCACGATGATGGTGCTGGGGTTGTACAATCTATGGAAGTATTGAGATTATTGGGTATAAAAAAAGGTTACCGCCCCAAAAACACCATTCGTGTGGTGTTGTTCACCAATGAAGAAAATGGATTAAGGGGTGCCAAGGACTATGCATCCGGTGTTAGGAGTAAAAATGAAAAACACTTGTTGGCCTTAGAGTCGGACACTGGAGGCTTTACCCCACGGGGGTTTAGTTTTGATACCGCTGACCGTTACTTTAGAAAAATTTTGTCATGGAAACCCTATTTTAAGCCATATTATATTCATTTGTTTGATCGAAAAGGAAGCGGCACCGATGTTAATCTACTCAAGGAGAGTGCTTTGGTATTGGCAGGATTGAGAACAGATTCCCAGCGTTATTTTACCCATCATCATTCTGAGATGGACACTTTTGAAGAAATTAATAAAAGGGAGTTAGAGATGGGAGCCGCCACTATGGCCGCCCTTGTCTATTTAACAGATCAATTGGGTGTTGAATAGGTGCGCTCCTTTATATTGATGAAATTAAAAACCTACACCTGTGAATTTAGGACCAATTTAAAATTGGCATACCCCGTAATGGTGAGTATGATTGGGCATGCTGTTGTTCAGCTGATTGACAACGTAATGGTAGGACAATTGGGAACTGCTGAATTGGCTGCTGTATCACTGGGCATAAGTTTTGTTTTTGTAGCAATGTCTTTGGGAATTGGTTTTTCCACAGCAATTACCCCGCTCATAGCCGAGGCTTGTGGTGCAGCTGATCACCAAAGGGTGAGAGCTGTTTTTGCTCATGGTCTGTTGCTTTGTTTTGGTCTGGGACTGGTTTTGGCCGCTTTTGTTCTTTGCTCAAAACCCCTGCTTGCGAATATGGGACAACCGAGCGAGGTTGTCGACTCAGCTCAGTCTTATCTTTTTTGGGTGGGCCTCTCCTTGGTGCCTTTGGTTGGCTTCCAAGGGTTTAAACAATTTGCAGAGGGATTATTTCAAACACAATTGTCTATGTATGCTACCCTGTTGGGCAATGTGATCAATGTGATTTTAAATTACCTCTTGATTTTTGGAATGCATGGATTTCCAGAGCTGGGGACAGAGGGGGCTGCAATTGGTACATTAATAGCCCGTTGGTCTATGGTTTTATTTATGGTAATAGGGGTTATTAATAAAAAAAGCTTTAAAACATACTACCACAAAATTTTCAGTGTAAAGTTGCGCAAATCATTATTTAAAAATATCTTTTCTTTGGGACTACCCTCAGCCCTTCAAATGTTTTTTGAAGTGACTTTTTTTACCACAGCCATATGGATGTCGGGCTTGTTGGGCAAAAACCCTCAGGCAGCCAATCAAATCGCTTTAAACCTGTCTACCATGACCTATATGGTTGCCATGGGGCTTGGAGTTACAGCGATGATTCGTGTGGGGAATCAAAAAGGACGTGGGGACTTTACATCGCTCAAAACTGTTGCCTTTTCTTGCTTTTTATTGATTTTTATAATCGATATTCTCTTTTGCCTCTTCTTTGTCGGTTTTCATGATGTGCTGCCATGGCTTTACCTTGATGGAGATTCTTTAACCCTTGAAAAAGACGTAATCGAGGTGGTAAATATTGCATCTCGTTTAATGTTAATTGCCGCTTTTTTTCAAATTGCAGACGGGGTGCAGGCTGTAGTTTTGGGGGCGTTAAGGGGGGTTCAAGACGTGGTTGTGCCTGCGGTTCTGATCTTTATTTCTTATGGGCTCATTGGATTCCCAACCTCATATTTCCTTGGATTAAAAACAGATATGGGCGCTTCTGGTATTTGGATGGGGCTGCTCACAGGCCTAACCGTATCTGCTTTTCTGTTGCTTTTGAGATTTTACTATCTTACAAAAAATATGGTTTGATTAACTCGATTTATCAATGGATTTACCTAAACACTTAATTGCTGATAATGTGGATTTGAATGGGGTGATTTTTGTTGCCCATACCCAATACCCACGTTTTTATCTGAATGTGATCAATGATGAGATTCATTGGATGGAAGATTTTCACAAAGAGGACAAAGAAGAATTGGAATCTCAGACCAAAACACTAATCGAAGAAGCATTGGAGTTCTATGACAAACAAATGGATAATTTTGAGTAAAGGGTGGAAGAACTAATTACTCTGGATCAAAAAATATTTATTTTCCTCAACCAGCTGGGAAGTGATCCTTATGACAAATTTTGGTTGTTGATGACCAATAAGATGACCAACTTTCTGGTTTATTTAGCCCTGCTGTTTGTCTATGTGAAAAAAAAATCATTTAAAGTATTGCTGTTATTGTTGACTACTTTGGCGTTAATGATGTTGGTTACGGATCAAACTACGAATCTTTTTAAATATGGCTTTCAACGATTGCGTCCCTGTCACGAGCCCCTATTGGAGGGAATGGTAAGGTTGGTAAAATCTACTTGTGGTGGATATTACGGGTATTTTTCTGGACATGCATCCAACTCATTTGCCTTGGCTTTTTTTTTCTTGGGAATTTTAAAAGTATACCTCAAAAGACGGAGTTATTTCCTCATTGTTTTGGCCTCGTTAGTGGCCTACAGTAGAATTTATATCGGAGTACACTACCCTTTGGATGTTATTTCTGGGGCTGCATTTGGATCCCTTACGGGCTGCCTATTTTATCTGCTGTGGAATCGATTTTTAACCCCAAAACTCATATAGAATCAATGCTGTTGGTCTTTTATTAATTCAGGAGATGTGGCTTTAAAATTATTTAATCTCGGAACGGATACATTCAAAATGTAAAGATCATTGGGATTGTTTTTTTCATAATCCTGATGGTGTTTTTCAGCGTAATAAAATTTTACTAGGGGTTTTATTTCTGTGACGATCTTTCGGTTGTAGATTTTTTCTTTTTTGAGTTTGGCAATGTATTTTTCAATGATCTCTTTTTCTTCGTTTTTCTGGTAAAAGGCTATTGAACGATAGTGAGTGCCTCTGTCAGGTCCTTGCTGATTGAGTAATGTAGGATCGTGGGAGTCAAAAAAGACTTCTACTAAGGTGGAAAAATTTACCAACTTCGGATCATAGATAACTTCGACAGTTTCGGCATGCCCTGTTCTTCCAGTTACCACTTGATAGTAGGTTGGATTTTTTGTTTTCCCTCCAGCATAGCCAGAGTAGGCCTCTTCTACCCCCTTAATGCTTTCATATACGGACTCAACACACCAAAAGCATCCTGAGGCGAAATAGGCTTTAGATTTGTCTGACTGGATGGTGGTGGGTGCCCAAACCTCAGTGCTTCGATCTTGAGGAACGGGGGCACTTAACTGGCAGTTGTTTAATATTATTAAACTTAAAAAAATATATATGGTTTTCATAATTTATCTTATTGTTCGACGCTGCCAACGGGCCTGTTTTCTGTGCCTTCTATATTCAAGAGTTTATCTCCCAATTTCTTCCGTATCTCGTTAGCCAAGAATTTTATTTCAAGGACGATCTTGGGGTGTTGATTAGCTACATTTTTGGACTCACTGATATCTTTTTTGAGATCGTACAATTCAATTTCGTCAGTTTCATTCATGTCATAATTCACAGGGTATCCATATTTTCCTCCCTCCCGTCCATTAAGAGAACGGTAGGTGTGCGGAAAATAAAGTTTCCAATCATTGTATCTCACGCCGTGTAATTCATTCGATTTATAATAAAAGAAATAGGCATCGTGAGGAGATTTGTTGGATTTTCCTGTCCATATATCCCATACACTTTTCCCGTCAATTTTTAATTCAGGTAGCTTGGCGCCAGTGATTTCTGCAATAGTAGGCAGTAAATCAATGGTCATCATGGGGGTGTCGATAACCCTTCCACCTTCAAAACCGTTAGGATAAGAGACTACGCAAGGTTCTCTTTGACCACCCTCCCAAGCAGTTCCCTTACCCTCGCGGAGTGGAGATGCACTTCCTGCATGATTCCCAAAATTTAACCAAGGCCCATTGTCACTGGTAAAAATAAAGATGGTGTTTTTATCGAGTTGGTGTTCTTTTAGTTTATTCATGATTTGACCAACCGACCAATCTATTTCCATGATTACGTCGCCATAGCGCCCTTGATCACTTTTCCCCTTAAATTTATCTGATACAGCAATGGGGGTGTGGGGCATGGGGTGAGGTACATAAAGAAAAAAGGGAGTGTCCTTGTTGCGCTCAATAAAATCAACGGCGGCATCCGTCAATTCAGTAGTCAACTGTGCTTGGTCTCCTAAGGTTCTAATTTCTTTGACTACGTCAAAATTTTTAAAGAAGGGCAGTTGCGGGTATCTTTTGGCCTTCGGGTGGTTTTTATCGACTTGATTCCCCTCATAATCTACAGGCCACATGTCATTGGAATAGGGGATGCCCATAAACTCATCGAATCCATGATTGTTTGGCAGAAACTTTGAAAGGTGTCCAAGGTGCCATTTTCCAAATATTCCGGTTTTATAACCCCGTTCTTGAAGCATTTCAGCAAGGGTAGTTTCCATGGGATTTATACCAATTTTGTTTTGGGGAAACAGCGCTCCTTCAATACCAATTCTGTTGGGATAACAGCCAGTAAGCAGGGCCGCCCTGGAAGCCGAGCAAACTGCTTGTGCTGCGTAAAAGTTGGTAAGCCTTAGTCCATCTGCTGCAATTTTATCTAAATGAGGAGTATCAATGTTGGGTGAGCCAAAACAGCTTAAGTCCTGGTAGCCTTGGTCGTCAGTAAAAACAATGACCACATTGGGAGCAAGTTTCTTTTCTTCAGCCACTTTTGGTTTAAAAGAGCTCATAAAGATTACGGATACGACAAACAGAAAGTATTTCATAAGATAAATTTTGTTACCTAAAAATAGAGATTTAAGTCCAGTTTAGGATCAGATTCGATTGATAAACGCCATCAGGGATTTTCCAAAAGTTCTCCATTGGTACTTATTTTTTAATTTGAGAAAAGCTGATTTACACCGGGTGAGCACGTCACCCGAAAACATATAACTCAAGCGTTCTGCAATTTCTTGTGGATTGATTTTACAGATTTCTCCAGTACTATCCTCTAAAACTGGTGTCTTAAGACTGGGAATATCAGAGACCAAAAGTGGCACCTGAAAATGATAGGCCATTGGTGTTACCCCACTTTGGGTCGCACTTCTGTAGGTTTGGGCGACTAGGTCGGCAGCAGAAAAAACAAGTCTCGCCTTTTCGGTAGTAGCATAATTTAAATCTAACAGCACGCGGTCCTTTAATGCTAAACTTTCAATCATTTCCATATACTTTATCTCCGATTCATAGGCTTCTCCTACAATGGCCAAAATAACATCTGATTTATTTAAAGGCTGTTTTGAAAATGCTGCTATTAAAAGATCTAAACCCTTGTATTTTCGGATCAATCCAAAAAAGAGAACAATTTTTTTGTTCTCGGGCCACCCCAATATTTTTCTTGCTTTCTCTTTTGGTATCACAGGAGGTAAGTTATCAGCTATTGGATGAAAACCTTTCCAAACTGGACTGTTGGGCAGCGTGGATTCAATTTGCTGACCTACCGAAGAGGAGAAGGTGGCAAACCCGTTCATCTGTTTGGAGAACATCCTTGTGAGTAAACTATCCCATGGTTTTTTCTCGTGTGGCTTCCAATTGTCAATCAGTCCAATTTTTTTTATCTCTTTATCTAAGTTGCGAGCAATCCCCGACCAACACGGTGCTAAGACAGGGCTCCAATACCTGAAAATTACTGTATCTGGCTTCTCAGCGTTGATGGTTTGAGCTACTTTATTCCAGTTGGAGGGCTTATAACTATGAATTTTTCTTTCGATTTTAATAGCATTGGGGGGTTGTTCATCACTGAACTGTGTTTTTCCAGGAAAGAAAAAATTTGGGTATTGTTTTGTAAATGTATAAACAAATACCTGGTATCCTAGGAGCTTAAGGTTTTGAGCCAATTGATTTTGGGTATCGGCAATGCCTCCACGAAAGGGATGGGCTGGACCCAGCAAAAAGACCTTTTTGTTACTTTTCATTCAAAAAGCGGGTCTCTTTATTCAGATCTAAAAACTGCAGTGTTATTGTATTCATGCTGAAATAAAATACCCCAAAATAAAATAGTCCAGGAAGGGTGGAGTAGTAAAAATCAATTTGATTGGGTATAACAAAGATTAACAGTCCGATTATATTTCTTCCCATTTCAAAATCATAAGACCAGTTATAATTGTCCATTAGGGCAGTATATCCAAAAATGCTGAGTAAAACTATTATCCCGATAAGCAACGATTGGCTGGTGGAGAACAATTCAAAATTGGCCAATAAATACAACAGTATAATGGTGATGGATAACCACTGGATTAAAGCCCATATTTTTTTCAAGTAACTGATTTCTGGATTATATTTTTCCTGTGGTAGGGAGGGGTCAATTATTTTTTTTGGGTATTTGTCGATTACATCCTTGGGTCTGTAACCTGTTGGCTTCCACCACAAGGTAAGTTTTTCGATCCAAGAGCGAGTATGCCAAGCATCGCACATCAAACTCCATAAGTGTTGAAAGTTGATAATTAGAGGATTCCATGTCTGCACGGGTTTTAGTAAACCGTAAACGGGAGGTTCCTCATCTAATTCCTCCTGAAAGGTTCCAAACCAACGGTCCCAAACACAAAAAATAGCGGATAAGTTTTTGTCAATATAAATGTGGTTGATGGCGTGGTGAACCCGGTGTTGGGAAGGGGTAACCAATACGTATTCCAAAATACCTAATTTTCCAATATGCTGAGTGTGATACCAAAACTGTCCAAATAAATGCAAGGGTGCCAAAATAGTAATCACCTCGCGTGGTACCCCCATAACCGCAGCTGGGATTAGGAATAATGCTGTGTAACCCAGCAGGTCGGAGATACTTTGTCTTAAGGCACAAGCTAAATTAAACTCTTCACTGCTGTGATGAATTACATGTTGATTCCAAAAAAAATTTATTTTATGATTTAGACGATGAGTCCAATAAGAGGCGAAATCAATGCAAATAAATCCCGTGGCGTATAACCATGACTCGTTTTCTAGGCTAAATAGAGAAAGCTTTTCGACTAAAAAAGGGTAGGAGACAATGACGACTCCAAGCCCTAAAATGTCCTTGAGTATATTTGTCATGCCAGAGCTGAGGCTGGACAATGTGTCCATAAAAGTATGGGTTTGTTTACGTATAAAATGACCGAAAGCAATTTCGACTATGATCATTATCAGAAAAAAGGGAACCACCCACAACAATACATTAGCATATACCTGCATCACCTAATTCTTGTGAATACTAATTTATAAAATTAATTATTGATTACCCACTCCCTTTTGTTGATCAAAGGTTCCGCTTGCTTGAATTTGACGGTTTTTGTCTCACCTGTACTTACGTTTCGGATCACAACTTTTTCATTCCGTCCAATTTTTGGACGTTCTCTGACAATAGTTTCAACCTTTTTTCTTTCTCCTCCACCTGCATTGGCTCCGACATTTCGGTTCCGCATTGCCATTTCATCTGTATTGAGCACCTCGTCCTTTGAAGTCCTGAAGTTTTTTTGGCTTGTAGGCCTTTTTCTTGCCTCCTGAATCTGATCATCGCTTTGACTGGGGAGGCTCCCTTTGAAAAGGAAAGAAAGGACTTCTTTATTAAGGCCGTTAATCATCGCTTTAAAGAGCTCAAAAGCTTCAAATTTATAGATGAGCAGCGGGTCTTTTTGTTCGTGAACAGCCAACTGCACTGACTGCTTGAGTTCGTCCATCTTTCGGAGGTGTGTTTTCCAAGCTTCGTCTATCAGTGCCAGGGTTATATTTCTCTCAAAATCTTGAACTAAAAGTTTTCCCTCAGATTCATAAGCTTTTTGAAGGTTGGTAACTACATTCAAAGTTTTTACATCATCCGTGAAGGGCACTACAATTCTTTCAAAAGTATTTCCTGGCCGCTCGTAGACGTCTTTGATGACTGGGAATGCCATTGCGGCATTGGCTGTAATTTTTTCATTATAGTGGGCCGTGAGCTCATCGTAGAGTTGGTTTATGATTTCATTTTCAGAAATTTCTTTAAAAGCTTCCTCGTCTATGGGGGCAGTAATTGAGAAGTTGCTGATGATTTCAAACTCAAAGTTTTTAAAATCACTTGAAGCTTTGTTGGTTGTGACAATGTCTTCGCAGGTGTCGTAAAGTATGTTTGCAATGTCGAGTTTAATGCGTTCCCCACTCAAAGCATGTTTTCTCCTTTTGTATATTACCCCGCGTTGGGCATTCATTACATCGTCGTATTCTAAAAGTCGTTTACGAATACCAAAATTATTTTCTTCAACCTTTTTCTGTGCCCGTTCAATGGATTTTGTCATCATAGAATGTTGAATGACTTCTCCTTCTTCAAGCCCCATTCTGTCCATTACTTTTGCAACCCGATCGGATCCAAACAAACGCATAAGGTTGTCTTCAAGAGAAACATAAAACTGTGAACTTCCTGGATCACCCTGTCTTCCTGATCTCCCACGCAATTGTCTGTCAACCCTTCTAGAATCGTGCCGTTCTGTCCCAATTATGGCGAGACCTCCAGCTGCTTTTACCTCTTCGGACAACTTAATATCCGTACCTC